>NZ_BAAHZP010000017.1:0-88511 GCF_054600795.1 Photobacterium sp. R1 | reverse complement strand
TTACCACCGCACTTACCATCACAAGGGATCAGATCGCAGGACTTGGAAAAGGTTCAACTGATTTAGGCAACAACGCCCAACGGATGGGAAACGCTATCAGTGCAGGCCATTTCCGAACAGTCAGTGGTGTAATTTCGGTGGTGCTTATGCTCCGGGAACGGGTTGGGCTGCTTCAGATGCCTGGCTGACACTGTAATATATGTGAGTGAAAGTTGTTTCGAACCGTCTGTAAAATCAAGGCATCCGATGAGAAAGATGCCTTAACTTTTTTGTAAGTACTACGGGGCGGTGCACTGAGGGCGTTTTGCAACCGAAGGCGGTAAGCGTTTGATTTCTGCCTTCAGGTCATCAATTCGGGTGGCGTGTGAAGGGTGGGTTGATAAAATCTCCGGTGGCTGTGAACCGCCGCTTGCTTTATTCATATTTTGCCAGAGCGCGATACTCTGGTTCGGGTCGAAACCGGCCTGTGACATCATCCGAAGCCCGATAATATCTGATTCTGATTCCTGAGCCCGGCCATACGGCATCAGGATACCGTACTGAACCCCCAGCCCCAGACCTGCCATGGCCATTTCCTGATATTCGGTTCCACCTAACGCGACGCTGGAGAGTTGTAAGCCAAGGTTGGCGAGTTGGGTGCGTGACAGCCGCTCGTTACTGTGTTTTGCCAGAACATGCCCAATTTCATGTCCAATGACTGCAGCCAGCTGATCCTGATTGGTCGCTACACCGAGTAGTCCTGTATAAACCCCGATTTTACCTCCGGGAAGGGCAAAGGCATTGATCTGATCGCTGTCAAAAACCACGACTTCCCAGCCCGGACGATTGGGTTGGCTGCCTAACTGCGTGGTGAGTGCCCGGGTCACGCACTGGACGTAACTGTTGATTTTAGGATCTGTGCTAATTTTTTCCTTCTCTTTCATTTGCTCGAAGGATTGGACACCGAGCTGGGACATGTCCTGTTCAGAAAACAGCAATACCTGTTGCCTGCCAGTTGGTGAGTTACTGCAGGCGGAGATAAAAAGTGCACTTGCCAGCATGCTCGTCAGGCGAAGTGAATGGAACAATCTCATAGCGCTCACTCCTTTGTCTTATGAGTATATGTCATGTGATTCGCCGCTTATCAGCCAAATTCAGAGATGCTATGCTGAGGCGTCGAAAATGATTGTAAGGAACGTCAATGTCGATTTGGCAAAAGAAATTTGACCTGAATGATTTAAATCAAACGTCTAAAAACACCCTGGTTGAACATATCGGCATTGAGTATTGTGCCTTTGATGACAATAGCTTAACGGCTATCATGCCAGTAGATGCAAGAACTCACCAGCCTTTTGGAATGTTGCACGGTGGTGCTTCAGTTGTCCTGGCCGAAACCCTTGGATCTATTGCGGCCAATATGTGTGTCAGTGAGGATAAATATTGTGTTGGTCTGGATATCAACGCCAATCATATCCGGGTTGTTCGCACTGGTTTCGTGACAGGTAAAGCGGAGCCGATTCACCTGGGGGCAACGACTCAGGTCTGGCAAATCACGATTACAGATGAACGGGGCAATTTGGTCTGTACCAGTCGTCTGACGATGGCTGTTCTTCGCGACAAGAAAACGGAGCGCTCATGAATCTGACTTTCAGCCAGGGAAGAATCATCGCGAATCATCACGAACTGGTCATTCGGCTTGACGGAAGCGCCCGGGTTACCCTGCAGGCCAGTGCAGAAGATGTCCGGTTAATTCAGCAGCCGCAGTTAATCATCGCGACCGGAAGTGGCGTTCAGTGGTCTATTCATTTAGATAACAGCGAACAGCTCAAAGAATTATCCGAATGTCTGGGAATTGCTATCGATAAAATGTAAAAAGGAAGAGGTGCTTAAAATGAAGACAGGCACCTTTTTTGTTTTGAGGGTTATATCGCGAAGTGAAGCTTTGTGGTTGAGAATGGACCTGACTTTGTCACAGAATCACTCAGCTTCACCTCAATATTATTGACAATATTATAAAGAGTTTGCTTTTTTGCTGTGGTTGTTCACGGCGATAGAAAAGGATATCTATGCAAGAGCATCATCTGAACCGAATTGCCATCAAGGCATTTCGAACCCTGTTTGCAGGGCCTCCCGATTTTTGCAACTTACAGACAACATTTTATGGTTGGGTTGCGTTCTTATCTTCTGGTAAGCAGCGTGCAGTCATCAAGTTTTGTCGTCAGGTTGGCAGATTAAGTAAGGAAATTCATGCATTAAAGCGGCTGGACACATATATAGACTGTAAAGTGCCGGAAGTCTTATTTTTTGGCTATGAAGAGGGGTGCGAATATATTGTCATGGAATGGGTTGAGGGTATACCGGCACATGAGTTACCCAAAGAACAGAATGCAATCCATGTGTTTTCAGAACACTTCACTGATTTATTGATTCAAATGCATGAGCAGCCGCAGCACAATGGATTTGAAATCATAGAAAATAAATATACCTCTCACTTAATTCCTGCATTTGATGAATGGATGACACCGGTTCTGAGATATTTAACAAGCAGTGCTTCCCCGTTTTCGACCGAATTAAAGAAAAACTATGAACGAATGTGGGAGGAGCGGCATGCACTGCTGGCGCCGATCAATACTGAACCTTCTTTTGTGCATGATGACTGCCATTTAGGGAATGTTCTGTTCGACCCGGACACATACAAAGTGGTGGTTGTATTGGATCCCGCGGATGCGGGTGTTAAACACCGGGAATTTGATTTATTCCACTTAAATGATATCCGGCCAGAGTTGGATCTGATTACACGTTATGCTGAAAAGTCTCCGCTGGCTGAAGGATACGAAGTCCGTCGCTGGTATCTGAGTTTGTGGGATGATGCAAAGCACGCTTCTAATATCGGGTGGTATGATGAACAGCATTTGCTTCATAAAATGCGTCAGTATCAGCGTGTCTCAGCGCGCCGGTCGCGTTCCTGATATGTTCTGATCGTGAATTTTGAGATGTTCAAGTGTCCGCACAATTTGAGTTTGTGGTGAAGTCAGTATGAAGAAGTTGTTTCCATTGCTTTTTGTCAGTCTCTTTTCCGGCTGTGTGTCGACAAAAATGACCCGGACAACGACGTCGGAAGTGTCCAAGTCGCCTGAACCGGTTCGGGTCGGGCAGGCAAGTCTCCAGTCAGAAACTTTGCCTGCGGCTCAGAGGGCCACTCAGTCCGTGAAAACATCGGCAGTGCAGGCGGGAAAGTCAGCGAAAGCCACTTTGGTGCAGCCTGAGCCAGCAAAACCCGTGACAAAAACCAAAGACGGCAAATTGATCCTGGGGCATCAGGAGTGGGTGTGGTTTAACCCGGCGAAGCAATTTGTACGTGCTCATGTTGTTCAGACACAATCGGTCTCGACTTTAGGTGTCAATGCCATAGTGCCTTTCGAACGTGACGGACGCCCGTGGGTCAAGTTTAAAGTTTTGGGGAAGGCACTGGAAATGCCGGTTGATCGCTGGCAGGAAAGTGATGAACAGGAGCTTGCTGTCATCCAGGTGAGGACTGTCCTGGGGGAACTGAATGAGATGACTGACTTTGTGCTTGTGGAGGGTCAGGATGTCCGGTTGGGTGCAGATTTTATTCGGGACGTTGCTGTTGTTGATACGTCCAGAAAGTACGTTCAGCCAAAGACGAAAATGAACTGATCTGATGAAGTAATCGCCTTCAATATTCGTCGATAATCAGGCCGCACCAGGATGCGGCCTGATTTTTTCAATGATTTAAGGTGTTTGTACCGTTACTTCGTAGCTGGTGAATTTTCGAATGTTTATCACACCAGTATCGAAAATCAGATATTGCCCTTTGATACCCAGAAGAACCCCTTCAACGACGGCTTCCTTATCAAAATTGTGTGAAGTGATTTTGGTTGGATACTGACTGACCGGGTAGGCAATCTGTACGATTTCTTCATCCAGTCGTTCAATGGCATCGACGCCAAACTGTAAAAGCAGATCCTGAAGTCTGGATTCGATTGCCGGAAGCAGATGGTGGGCTTCGGCTTTTAAATCGAGAGCGTCTGAATCACCTTTTAGCATTGCACGCCAGTTGGTTTTGTCCGCAATAAATTCTGCCAGAGCCACTTCGACTAAGCCGGAAAGGTGGCGATTTTTAACTCTCAGTATCGGTAAAGCCTGTGTTGCCCCCTGATCAATCCAGCGGGTCGGGATTTGAGTGTGCCGGGTAATTCCGACTTTCAGCCCAGATGTGTTCGACAGGTAGACATAGTGCGGCACCATACAATGTGTATCGCCCCACTCAGGCTCCCGGCAGGTGCCCTGCGCATAATGGCAGGTTTCAGGCTTCATCACGCACATATCGCAACGAGCCAGTTTTTTCATACAGGGAAAACAGTGTCCTTGTGAGTAGCTTTTTTTCGTTTTCTTACCGCAGGCATCGCAGTAAATATTGCCGGTAAAAGTCAGCCGGAGCGGCTTGCCGATCAGCGGATTCAGGTCGAGGGTTTCATCGCCGACCAGAAGTTGGTAGTTCACAACATCGCCAAGCGATGAACGCATTTTGCTCAGTGTACCTTGCATGTGTGCTCTCTGTTACATTGCTTCAGTTGGGATCTGTGTCCCTTTGCGGTCCAGTGTATCATCTGGCGCCAGTAAGAAAAAACCGGCCACGCGGGCCGGTTATGCTGACTTCAGTCTTGATTTAGCGGTTTTCCAGCCTGTTGTAATCCAGCAGGCCGGATTCGACAGGGTGGTTGATTCTGTAAATCTGATTTAACTGATCACTGAATGCCCAAAAGTTCGGGTCTGTTCTCCGAACCGCGACTTTATCCAGCAGGGCCTGGTAATCTTCCTCGCTGTAAATTCGCTTGGCCTGTTTGACGACATCAGCCAGGTCAGATTCCCGAATTTGCCAGAAAACACTCGGGTAACTGCCCAGTAAGCCATGGACCAGCGTCAGGTTATCCTGAGATGGTTCCCGGTTCTTTTCTTCCTCAAACAGGCTGGAAATATTTTTATGCGCGCTGTTACGGGCTAGTGTCAGTAGTTGCGGCTGAACTTTCGGGTCATTCGGTTCAATCATGATGAACGTCAGTTCAGGATATAAGGTTGCCTGGCGGCCCTGAATACGGGCGAGCGCACGAAGCTGGTTGATACTGTCTTTGCTTAGTTTCAGGTTGTCCAGCGCATATCGTGTCTTATCCTGATCAACACCGGCCAACTTCTTCTTCAGCATCTGCATCAGTTCCGCTTTCGGATGATCTGTCTGATAACGGATCCCCGATGGCTGAGAGAAATCATTGATATCACCCTGCAGGAAGTTCTGCAGCGGCTGATTGGCATCCTGATACCAGTCGGCCAGTTCGGCGTGTCGTGTGTTGGGTGGCAACAGCGACAGGAAGTTAGATTCACCTTCCATCCGCAGGAAGTCCATGTACATGCGGGTTAGCAGCTGATGACCAAAGTTTCCGTAAACATCAAATCCTGCGACAAGAAGATAGTGAATTCGCTCAATGAGTGAATAATCGAGAACCCAAGCTGTTTTCGGAGGAGTGCCCACTAAACCTTTCACCACAGTTGCGCTGTCAAAGTGACGGAAGATCGTCAGGGCTGCATTATCGTTAAAACCGTCACCATCCCAAATTAAGTCAGTGGTCAGATGCTCACCATTCTTGAAGGTCCGGTTCATGAATTCATTTTTCGCGCGCAGGAAACGGCCTTGCTGTTTGGAGTAGGTGACCCAGTTGTGTAACGGCAGGGCAGTACTGTTTTTTTCAGCCGGCAAGCGCAGGCTATCTGCCTGTGAGGCATAAAAGGCAGCCACTTCAGGAATATCTGCCATATCCGGGTCGACAAAGACGACCCAGAATCTGTCATTGATGACATTCAGTGCCAGCTGACCACGGCAGACCGGTCCTTTGATGAAACCCATGATGGTATGCTGGGAATTGTCGATCATATACCGGTATCGGGCACTGACAGGAAGCTGTTCAAAAGCCAGTAATGGGTTCGCAGCCAGTTCAGGCGTATACCCCGGCAAGGCACTGATAGTGTATTCAGGTTGAATGAAATGTTCGTTTAAACGGGCCAGACGCTCGTCATTCAGTACAAACGGCATATGGGTTTTATCGACAATCGTTTCGCGCACCGGAAGAATACGGTAATAAACCCGTGATACACCCGGATCGTCGAACGGGCGTCGTGTTGCGATCAGATCAACCGGTTCTCCCGGCGCTGTGCGGGAACGCACAATGCGGAAAAACGCTGTCTTTCCATCTGATGACTGAACACCAGAGAAGTAGAGATGGGATACAAACCAGTGCTCAAACAGGTACCGGGCGGTGAGCTGATGTTTGAAATCATTCTGGTTCAGGAATGTTTCCCATTTGTTTATTTCGTCTCTGGCTTCCGGTGAGACTGTATTTTGACTAGTCATGGGGGCGCCTGCAGCAACCCAGTCCATCAGAAGCTGGTGTTCATTTTCTGCCAATTTGGGCAGCCCGTAAGGCATCCCCCAAAGCGGGTAAGATTGCTCAAAGGCAGACATTTCTTCAATCGTCGGGCATTGCTGGTTTCTGTCCAGCGAGAAATCCCAGTTGCCGGACAATACTTTTTCATCAGGTAACGGATGAGCCTGTTTCAGGGTCAGCATTCTGGCAATGACACTTAACTGAGTATTGGTTTCCGGGCTTTGCATCCGCTCATTTAAGACCGCATTGAAACCTTTCTGACGCCATTCATCCGTACTGTGCGCATCAATAAACATGCGGGTCGTATTGGCTGCGATCAGCCGTGTTCCCTGATAGACTTTTTCTTTGTTCGCGCCCCGGTCAATCCCTTCTGCTGAGGACATCTTTAACTGGCAGGGAGCATCGTAACAGGCATGACAGACAACACAGCGGTTTTCGACAAGCGGCTTGACTTCGTTCAGGTACCGTTGCGCCAGACTGGCTTCTGCGGGCAGGATTCTTTTCTGGGGTTCTGGCTGACCGTAGAGCTGATCGAGATTGAATCCGGCGTAGGTCGCACAACCTGAAAGGACCAGCACAAAAAACAGCAGCACTGGACGTTTAGTCAGTTTGGAAAAATGAAGGGTCATGAGTCTATCAAAGTCTGCCTGAAAAGCGTTAAGTATAAGTAATCGCAAGGTGATCTCAAGCTGTTTTAAACGATGTTCAATTAACTGGAGGGCGGTTCAGCTGGCAGTCAGATGAGCACTAAAAAACAGGGAGCTGAGTGCTCCCTGAAAGATTACTGATTGAAAATCGACTGGAACTCTTTTTTCATCGGCGGGTGACGACGAGCCTGTTTCAGTTGTTTACACAGATCTTTAACGCAATTACGCAGTACTTTGTCTAAAAGAACAGCTTTGTATTCGCTTTGTTCTTCTTCGCTCATCTGCTCTGGCAGTTGAGCATCCTGCATTTCGCCCAGGAAGTCGACGCCAGCATAGCTTTGACTGAGTGCAACCAGCGCATGAAATTGTTCGAAATTATCCAGTACGTTCTGAGCACTGGCCGGCAGTTCATCCCAGGCTTCCCGGGAAGTCGGTTCTGAGACCTTATACACATTGACCAGCATGTTTAACAGCTCTTCCGGTACCTGCTCAAATTCTACGACCTGGCGCAATTCAGGTGAGCAATCGTCCAGCGTGTACTCAACATTTTCGACCTGATCGAGGTCTTGTTTATCAATCTCAGACATACAAATTCCTAAGGGTGTTTTGAATAAAGGAGGCGAATGCTAATGACATAGCACTAAAAGTCAATATAGATGACTTTCTCTCTTTGAGATTAAGGTTCTTCAGAGAGATTGAAAGAGCTGAAATTAGGGGCTGAAAATTGCTTTCAAAATCGCGAGGTTGAATGCAGAGGTTGTGAACTGGACGGAGTAACGGGCGACACTTTGATATTCACTCTGTGCTATAAATGTTGTTAACGAATACCTAACAGAACAGCGGGATGCCTGAATGGATGCAATGCGAATATTGCTCGTCGATGATGTGCATGTAGAAAGATTACAATTAGCAGTGAGATTACAGCGCCTGGGTCATCATGTAGAAGCTGTGGGTTCGGGAGAAGAAGCGATTATTCGATATCCGAATTTTGAACCTGATCTGGTTTTAATGGATATCAGCATGCCGGAGATGGATGGTGTCGAAGTGGTACGGCAACTGCGTCGTCAGCATTCAGAATGGGTTCCGATCATTTTTCTCAGTGGTCACGATGAACCGGAAATGATTGCGAAGGCCATTGATATGGGCGGGGATGATTACCTGGTAAAGCCGGTTGATAAGATTGTACTGGTCTCCAAGCTCAAAGCCATGCAGCGTATTGCCAATATGCGTCATCAATTGAAAGCCACCTCTGAACAGCTCAGATTTGCAAACGAAAAGTTGTCGGAGCAAGTGAATGAGGATGGGCTGACTAAAATTGCAAACCGGCGTTATCTGGATATCAAACTTGCCGAATTCATATCAATTCATGGGCGCAGCGGAAATCCGCTGACTGTGATAATGATCGACGTTGATCACTTTAAGCCTTACAACGATCATTATGGGCATTTGGAAGGAGATCGCTGCCTGCAAATGGTGGCGAAAGAGTTGAAAGATAACTTCAGCCGGGCGGGAGAACTGGTGGCCCGATATGGCGGTGAAGAGTTTGTGGTCTTGCTGAGTCAATGCGATAAACAAAAAGCCATCAAAGAGTGTCAGCGTCTGAAAAAGTGCATTGAACGACTGGAAATTCCTCATACTCAATCGACGACATCGCATATTGTCACCGTCAGTCAGGGGATGGTTTCATGGGTCCCGACCGGGCTGGAAACGCCTGAGCACATCTACCAGATTGTCGATAAAGTGCTTTATCAGGCAAAAGAACATGGGAGAAACTGCTTTATTGCTGCAGAAGTCACCTGATTCTTGATTCATTACTGTGTATCCCCATCATTGATGGACTTTCCGCTTGTCGGATTCTTTGACCATGATAATCTCTTTTCAGGTCATGGATGGCGGTGTTTATCGCCATCCAACAGAAAACGATAAGAAAAAGGATCAATTTGTATGGAGATAACTCTTAGCCCTCTTGAAGCGAGAATCATTGGCTGTCTGCTGGAAAAAGAAGTGACCACGCCGGATCAGTATCCCCTTACTCTGAACTCACTGACAACTGCCTGTAATCAAAAAAGTAACCGCGATCCCGTGATGTCACTGGATGAAGCGACGGTGATGGATACGCTGGAAAGTCTGAAATCTAAGCGCCTGATTCAGGAAGTGACCGGCTTTGGCAGTCGTGTCACCAAATATCAGCACCGTTTTTGCAATACTGAATTCAGTACACTTCAGTTCTCTGAACAGGAAAAAGGCATTCTTTGTGTCTTACTGCTCCGAGGCCCGCAAACGGCAGGTGAAATTCGTACCAGAACGAACCGCCTGTGCACATTTGCGGATGTGAAAGAAGCAGAGACTGTGCTTGCTTCCATGGCAGAAGACAGCAAAGGACCTTTGGTGGTCAAGCTTCCCCGTGAATCCGGTAAACGTGACAGTCGCTATATGCATTTGTTTGGTGATGAAGACATCGCGCAAATGTCCTCAACGCAGAGTCAGTCTCAGTTCAGTGTTTCCGGTGGTCATGATGAGGAGACAGAGGAACGTCTGGCATTGCTCGAAGATGAAGTTGCATCGTTAAAAGAAGAAATTTTGATGCTGAAAGATAAAATCAGAGAGTTAAGTGAATAAGCGTGATCCTGTACCAATCTGGTTTGTCTATTTAATACGTACACGCTGTAATCGCCTATATTGTGGAGTAACGACGGATGTGAACCGTCGTTTCTCTGAACACCAGTCTGGTCAGAAAGGGGCCCGTTCTTTGAGAGGAAAAGGGCCTCTGAATCTGGCATGGAGTATCAGGATTGGGGATAAACGCAAGGCGATGCAGCTGGAATATAAAATTAAACAACTGCCTAAATCTGTCAAAGAGGCACTGGCTGCCAAACAAATCACGCTTGCCGAATTATTCCCCACCTGTTTTTAAGCTGCCTCTGAAAAATCTCAGTGTGCGGTGACGACTTTCAGTTTGTGTAGAAGTGGGGACGATTGTGAATAGATCATGGATATCTCGGCAAGTCATGGCGATTGGCCTGTTTGCTGCATTTTCTGCAACATCTGTGCAGGCAGCAGGCATTACCAGTCACCCTCAACCCGGCCAGCCCCTGAGTGAAAATGCGAAAAGACTGGTCAATCTGTATACGACATACATGCTCAAGGATGCAGTGCTTCAGGCTTGTACCAGGAGTATGGATGAAACCCGCCGACAGGTGAATGATCAATACATTGAATACTCCCGGCTCGCACTTGAATACATACAGGCGGGCCGGTTTGTTGTCAAAGAGCAGCTGCCAAAAGTGGATTTAATTGCCTGGCAGTCGAAATTAGCCCATTCGCAAGATTATTATGCAAATGGCTTTAGTGAATTTTCAGATGAGCGTGTAACATTGGAATGTCAACACGTTGCAAATGCGCTGGAAGCAATGAATCAGCGTTTTGCAGCTTTACGGCGGCAATAATTAATTTTTACTGATGATCTGGAAACTCAATTATGGCTCTGAAAGCCACCATTTATAAAGCGCAAATGAATGTCGCTGATCTGGACAGGGATTGTTACCTTGACGGGTCACATACACTGGCTTGTCATCCGTCGGAGACACTGCAGCGGCTCATGTTACGGGTGTTGGCCTGGGGGCTGAATGCCGATCAGGATCTGGCCTTTACCAAAGGGCTCTGTGATACCGATGAGCCTGATTTGTGGAAAAAGAATCTGAGCGATGAGATCGAGCTGTGGGTTGAGCTGGGTCTGCCTGATGAAAAAAGGGTGAAACGCGCGGCCCAAAAAGCCGATCGCGTGGTGATTTATGCTTATGGTGATAATGCTGCGCCAATCTGGTGGCAGTCCATGAAATCAAAAGCTTCACAATATAAAAATGTTTCGGTTGTGTTCATCGAAGATGAAGCACTTGCATGCCTTGAGGGCATGGTTGAACGGACAATGCAACTGCAACTGACGATCGAAGGCGAGCACGCCTGGTTGTCCGGCAATACCGGCAATTGTACGGTCATCCCGCAGTGGTGGCAGCGCTCTGCTTAAGTACGATTCAATCTGAAAAGAGTGGCCTCCCGGCCACTCTTTTTGGCTCATTTCATGCTGTGACTATTTGGCGTACGCGCCGTATAGAGATCAATCATCCAAATTCCTTCTGTTGTTTTTTACCGGGATACTGAAGCGCGGGTGCTGACTTTTTGAAGCCAGGCCTGAAGGTGAGGGAGTGACTCATCAACCTCGACGTTCAGATTTTTCATGAAATTGCACATCACAACGGCGGTAATGTCTGCCACAGAGAATTTCTCGCCAGCGATATAGGGCGACTTCGAGAGCTGTTGGTCCAGTTCCGGCAGAAATGCCACAAGGCGGTCCCGTGAGACTTCTCCCCATGCTTCAATACAGGTTTCACGGTCCTGATAAATACCGGTCAGATTCCTGAATGCCTGCATCGCAACCAATAAACCTTTCAATTCAACAATGCGTTGCCACATTTCAATCTGTGCTTTTTCAATCGGCGAATTGCCGAACAAAGACTTATCGGAAGGGTAACATTCGTCAAAATACCGGCAGATTGCGATGGATTCACAGATCGTAGTACCGTCATCCAGCTCCAGTACCGGAATTAAGTGGTTCGCGCTCTTGATCTGAAATGCTTCCGTTAGATTTTCGCCACTGCGGATATCAACGGAAACCCGTTCAACGTCGATGCCCATTTCGGCCAGAAAGATACTCACACGTCTTGCACTTGGGGAGGGGGCGAGCTCATAGATTTTCATCATGCACCTTTATCGGAATGAACGTTTAGATTAAAATCTAAGGGAATAAACAGCCTTACGTCAAGTACGTAACATGAAAAAAGATCCCAGTGAGAATCAATATGGCCAGAACCAAAAATTTTGACAGAGAAGAAAAGCTTATCCAGGCAATGGAACTGTTCTGGCAAAAAGGCTATGCCGACACTTCAGTGTCGGATTTGGTCGAACATCTGGAGATCAACCGATTCAGTCTTTACAACACTTATACGGATAAAGCCTCTCTTTTCAGTGAAGCGCTGGATTATTACTTGCAACAGGTGTCGTTTCCGCCATTGCGAAAAATTTTGCACGATGAATCGGGTTACTCCGATATTCTGGCTTATCTGAAACGTTTTGTTGCCCTACAGCGCGATCAGAAATGTGGGTGTTTCATGCAAAATGCTTTGCTCGAACGGGCCCACTGTGATGAAAGTGTGCTGGCATCGGGTGGTTTACTCTTCGAAACCCTGGCTGCACGTTATCAACAGGCAATCCGGAATGCACAGGCAAGCGGTGAATGGGATAAAGCAACGGATCCGGTTCAGTTCAGCCGCTTTCTGGTCATGCAAATGCAGGGAATCCGGGTACTCGGTAAAGCGCGGCAATATGAAATGCTGGAAGATGGCGTGGGTATCCTGCTGAATATGCTGGAGAACTTACACCTGGCCGGGAAATAATTTGCGGGTACAGGGGAAGAAGCACATTCTGAGATGAGGCTGGTGCTGGGGAAAGGGCCAGATCTCAGTCTGGCCCTTTGTAAATGGCTTATCAGATCCGGTATTTATGATGCTTCGGCTGCAGTCAGTCCCTGTTGCCAGAACGCAACTTCCATTCGTGTCGCTGTCCTGAAGATGTTGATGAGCTGCTGACCTCTCGGACTGTGTACAGAGATTTCTTCCAGCAGACTGTTCAGATAATGGATGCTGTTCTGTACATCGTGTTGGAAGGATTCGCCACCATACAGCGTAATCCAGCTGCTGTATGGGTTATTGGTTAAGTTGGTTTCAGTGGCATGAATCAGTCTTTCACCGATCATGGCATAACCAATCGCACAAGGTGCGAGGGCCGTAAAGAGATCAGCCATGTCGCCAGCCATGCCCGTATCAAGCACATAACGGGTGTAAGCCACAGTGCCGACATCTTCGGCTTCCGCCTCCATATCTGACTCAGTGAGTCCCCATTGTTCACAATAACTGACGTGATGATGCATCTCGCTGCCAATCAACGCTTGTAACCCCGGGAGAGGGCGTCGCATTTCGTCTAAAGTCCGCGCTTTAAAAATAGCCAGGGCGTAAGCACGGGCGTAATGTTTCAGGAACAAAAAATCCTGTTTCAGATAGTGCAGGTAAGCCCCCGGGTTCAGTTCCCCACTGGCGAGTTGCTGCACAAAGATGTGGTGGGTGTAGTCATGCCAGTCATTTTGACATGCATTGATCAAATCCAGATGATTCATGTGTATTCCCTGAAATGTGTGTTTCTTGTGTTCTGACCTGGCTTAAAAAGCCGGGACAAAATCTTTCGCTTTGGGGGCGTTATTGATGATCTTGTGTTGATACATAAAATCAGAGAATTGATCGTAGCGGGCCTGATCAACCGCTGCCGGACGGAGAGCAAAGCGCGGCAAGGTATCTCGCCAAGCCATTTTGTTCAGCTCATTGTCCAGGGTATCGGGTGAATATGAGATGAAGGTTTTCCAGGCTTGATCCGGGTGATTCACAATGTACTGCGTTGCTTTTTCCAGTGCCTTGTTGAATTTTTTGAGGACTTCAGCGTTGTACTGTTTTTTATTGGCGACCACGACCAGTTCGTCATAAGGCGGTACACCGTGCTCCTCAGGGAAGAACGCTTTTGCCTGATAGCCTTCCAGTGCCAGCTGGTTTGACTCGAAGTTACGCAGGCCACCCCAGATGGCGTCAACTTTTCCGGATGCCAGCGAAGAAGAGAGTGCCCAGCCAACATTCACGATTTTGACCTCGGAGAAATCAACACCGGCTGTTTTCAGCATGGTACCAATAGTCGCTTCTTCATTTCCTGCAATGGCGATTCCAATGGTTTTTCCTTTCAGATCAGCCAGTGATTCAATCCCTTTTTTATCCAGGACCATCAAGGTGTTGAGCGGCGTTGCAATCAGGGTGGAAGCCCGAATCAACGGAAGACCTGCCGCCACATCAATTGTCAGGCTGGTCTGGTAAGAAATGGCTAAATCAGTTTTGCCTGCGGCAACCAGTTTGGCGGGCATGGACGGGTCGGCTGGTTCCTGAATTTTAATGTCCAGCCCTTGCTCCTGAAACAGGCCATTTTTCTGAGCAATGATGATCGGGCCGTGATTAGGGTTAACAAACCAGTCCAGCATCAAAGTGAGTTCTTTCGCTTGTGCCTGGAATGTCACAGCTGTCACTGCGACAGCGATCGCGGTACGGGTGGGGAAGTGAATCATAAGCGTATCCTTGGTTAAATCATGATTGTGACTGACTGTTTTCAGGCAGCCATGGAATTGCGCGTTTCAGCAGAAAGTCGGTCCCGAAATAAAGAGCAACAGAGAGGCTGGCCAATATAAAAAGAGCTGCAAACATCTCGTCGATCATCATTCGGGCATTGGCCTGTAACATCAGGTAGCCCAGCCCTTCGCTGGCACCGACCCACTCACCGACAACGGCACCAATCGGTGCGACGACAACAGCCACACGGATTCCGGATGCCAGTGCCGGTAATGCAGCCGGCAGCCGGATGTGGCGCAGGATTTGCCAGCGAGTTGCATGAAGTGTTTTTGCCAGATCAAGATATCCTTGTGGTGTATGGCGAAGACCGTCATAGCAGCAGGTCGTCACCGGAAAGAAAATGATGATGGCAGCCATCACAACTTTGGAGGCGATACCGTACCCCAGCCAGAGCATCAGAATTGGGGCGAGTGCGAAAACAGGAATCGCTTGACTGGCTATCAGCAGGGGCAAGATCCAGCGTCTGACAGGGGTAAAAAGCAGCATCAACAATGCACAAAAGAGTCCGAACCCTAACCCTGTGACCAGACCCAGCATGATTTCACAGGTTGTGACCCAGGCATGGCGAAGCAGTACATCGTGGCGCTGAATCAGTTTATTGAGTACAGCCAGTGGTTCCGGCAGGATAAAACCGGGCAATTGAAACACTGTGACCACAGCCTGCCAGCCGAGGGCCAGAACACCAAGACTGATCACCAGCCGCGCGAGCGGGTGATGGTGAATAGAACGTGTTTTGACAGGCGTGCCAGTTTGCCATTGAGCCAATAATTTAGTCATTGTGTTGGTTTACCAAACTCAGGGCTTTCAGGATCTGCTGCTGACAATTCACAAGACGGGCGTCGATTTCACGCGGAATCGTTCCGTCCGGGGGTGGCAGCGAGTTGATTTTTGCGGGCTGGCCTTGCATCAGGAACACAGAGTGTCCCAGACGGAGTGCTTCCTGAGGGTCATGTGTAATGAGCAGTACGGTTCGGTTTTCCAGCAGTTCTGCAGCTAGATCCTGCAATTTGTATCGTGTGACAGCATCCAGTGCTGAAAAAGGTTCATCCATTAATACGAGTGGCTGGTCCTGCATCAGGGTTCGGGCGAGTGAAACCCGCTGACGCATTCCGCCAGAGAGCCTTGATGGGGGGGCAGAGATGTATTTTTTTAAGCCGACGCGTTCTAACAGTTCAATCGCTTGTGACTGATGCGTCTCACTGACTTTTCCGTGTTTGAGCTGAACACCAAAGCAAACATTATCCAGCACATTCAGCCAGGGAAGCAGTAAATCCTGCTGAGCCATATAGGCAATCTGTGCATTCACAGGTTGGTTGCTGCTGGTTTTAATGCTCCCTTGCCAATGGACGTCGGCAGGTAATAATCCGGCTAGTAGCCTGAGTAATGTGGTTTTACCGCATCCGCTTTGCCCGAGAATGCAATGCCACTGGCCTGGGATTAAACTGAGATTCAGCTGTCTGAATAATGGCATTTCCTGATCAGGGTAATGCAGACGAATATTATTCAACTGAACCCCCAAGCCTGCCTGCCGGTCAGTCATGTGGTTTTCTTCCTGACGAGTGATGATTTGCTCAGGCACCTGCTTCTCCTTAACGCGGCTGGAGTGAATAGAAGTGATGAACCGGGCCATGACCTTGGCCAATCCGAAGTTGATCCGCATGTAACAGGGCTTGCGTCAGATAGGCTTTCCCGCGTGTCACGGCTTCTGTGAGGCTGTATCCCTGAGCCAGATAAGAAGCAATCGCTGCAGACAGCGTGCATCCCGTGCCATGCGTGTTCTGCGTCTGAACTCGCGAAGCAGTTAGGGTGACGGTGTCACTTTCTAGGATGAGATAGTCCGTGCTTTGTGCTTCCTGTTCCCAATGTCCCCCTTTCAGCAAAACAGCTTCAGTGTTGAGTTGTTTCAACTGCTCAATCAGCGCTTCTTTTTCTTCTGTTTCTTTTGTGTGTACAACAGGTGAAATTGTGCCAGAAAGGGATGGATTTCGGGTTAAAGCGACTGCCTCTGGCAGATTTGGCGTGATCAGTGTTGCCAGAGGAAGAAGTTCTGATTTCAGGGTGGAAATGGCATCGGCTTCCAGTAATAAGTCACCGCTGGTTGCGACCATCACCGGGTCGAGAACGATGAATTTCGGCCGGTATTGACGCAGTTTTTTAGCAACAGCACGAATGATAGTCGCATCACTCAGCATGCCTATTTTTACCGATTGGATATCAAGGTCGCTGAAGACAGCATCCAGCTGTTGTTCAACAAACGCCGGGCTGACCGGAAAAATACCCGTTACGCTCTGTGTATTTTGAGCCGTCAGTGCCGTGATAACCGAACAGGCATAGCCGCCAGTTGCCGAAATGGCTTTGATATCAGCCTGTATCCCGGCACCACCACCACTGTCTGAACCTGCAATTGTCAGTGTAATCGGGGTTTTAATTTCTGGGGAAAGTTCATTGTGAGCTGACTTGTTCATTTTCATCCCTTGGCATCAATATCATGATTCATGATGGGGCAGGGATGACGAACAGTCGCGATGGTCACTGAGCCGTCAGGAACTGGCGCTTAGTGGCAGGCAAGTCTGCTAGTTCCCTACGCCAGTATGAGCTGGATCAGGTTCAACGGGTCCCACAGCGTGGTCTCAGCCTTTCGACTCCCCGACTAACGTTTAATCATTCTGTATGTTCAACCGAAGCTTGTTGTCTTCAGTATCATTTTGCGTTGGCATTCTAACCCTGTTTTTTTGAAGAAAGCAAAAGAATTCCAGAAAATCTGTGCGGGCTCCGGACAGAGGCGTTATAGACAGCCTATGATATCGTTACCGTCAATAATTCTGGAGACATTCAGTGAAACAGCATCATCAGATTAATTACGTTGAATTTCCTGCAAGTAACCTGCCGGCAACAAAAGCTTTTTTTGAATCCGCTTTTGGCTGGTCATTTACAGATTATGGTGATGAATATACAGCTTTTTCGGATCAGGGGCTGGATGGGGGATTTTATGCGGCGCCCCTGAAATCTGAATCAGAAAAAGGTGCGGCTTTAATTGTGCTGTACAGTGATAATTTAGAAGCGACAGAGCAAAAAGTCATCGAAGCGGGCGGCAAAATTGTGAAACCGATTTTTGCGTTTCCCGGAGGCCGCCGGTTCCACTTTACAGAACCGAGTGGTAATGAACTTGCTGTCTGGGCTGATCCCGAGTAGTAAAGCACCCGATTGATGAATGAAAAGAGCTCCTGACGGAGCTCTTTATCGTTCGGGCAATGATGTTGCTTAATTCACTGTTGTAACCCGGCTGCTTCGGTCACCAGACACTGTTCGCAGCTGGACACCACTCGCCGCTGCTGGTGGATTGAGGCGATCATAAGCCTGCCAACTTGCGCCCTGATCGACTGAGTACTCAATGGTCAGGCCAGGGAAGGTGGAGTTCGCCTTCAGGACACCATTTTCGAGGACGCCGCCAGGGACAGGCAGGTTGAACGTAATGCCGCTTTGCTCCAGTTTCGGCAGCACTTTCTGGCCCAGGAGGTTTGCGAAGCGGTTGTAGTCCGTATTACGGGCTGCCTTGTCTACAGGGGTGCCAGCGTTGTCATTGGCTTCCCAGCCCGCCGTATGCCATGCACGCTCGGCCAGACCCAGAACACGCGGGAAAGTCATCCCTTCGAACTGAGCTTCAGTACGGACTGTTTCAGCCCACAGCGAACCCTGAATACCCAATACATTTTCAGGTTTCAGGAGTTTTTTCACACCAGCACCGGCAACCACGTCTTCTTTCGTAATTGGTGCACCGGCACGGGTGAAGTCGGCATTTGCGAACACATCATCCGGCATGTAACCAAAGGTCTTCCGGGTGTCGGTGAAACGTGGCGCCCAATAGTAACCGCGTTCGTTTGGATCCGGCTCGTATGGATGGTCGAAATACAGGTGGCTGGCATGGTTGTAAACAACTTTATAGTCGTTGTTTGCCAGATTATAGGCACGGTCAGCAACACCCCATTCCCAGATATTCTGCCAGGCGTTACCCCAGAGCTGACTGTTGGCCATTTCAGAGCGGGGGTAGACTTGTCCGCTGTGCATCAGACCGTCTTCCCAGCCTGCCATATCCAGACCATAGTTCGCTGTAATGACAGAGATACGCTCGACAAAGTAACGGCTCAGGTCAGAAACACTGTTGACGCCATCTGTGTTGTTGGCAATAAATGCCTGACAGACAGGAGAGTTAACCCATGCACCGGCAATCTCATCGCCACCAAAGTGGAAGGTTTTCAGTGGCTGAACTCCCTGATGCAGGTTCACCAGACCTTTGACCACAGCATCAACGAAATTGTAGGTTGAATCCATACAAACGTTGATAGCATTGTCTGTAAACATCTGAACAGAAAGATATTCTGTTGTGTCGCTGAAATCTGTCAGCAGGTATTTGCTGGCTTCTTCCAGATTTCCCTGAGCGGCAAAGTGGTCATAGCGCGCTTCCATGGCTTTAATCGCAGCGTGCGCATGGCCAGGAATATCAATTTCCGGAACTACTTCAATGCTCAGCGAAGCCGCATGCTGAAGGATGTCCCGGTAATCTTCTGCCGTATAGTATCCATTTGATTCAGCACTACCGTCCGGACCGGCACCCAGGAATGGCAGCAGACAGGATTTTTCTTCCGGATCATGACAACGTTTTGAACTGACATCTGTCAGTTCTGGGAGTCCTGTAATTTCAATTCGCCAGCCTTCATCGTCAGCAAGACGGAGATGGAGTTTGTTCAGCTTAAACGCCGCCATCTGGTCAAGCAGCTGAATGATTGAGTCTTTGCTGCGGAAGTTGCGCACCGAATCAACGGACAGGCCGCGATACGCAAAACGCGGTGCATCCGCGATATCAACCGCGGGGATCTGGTTACCATCGACCAATTGAAGTAATGACTGAGAGGCATACAGTGCACCTGCGCCATCCGCAGCACCGATCGAAATGATTTCGTTTTGCGGGTTAACATTCAGGTTATAGGCTTCATCCCATTTTTGAATGCCATTGACATTGACCTGGCTCCAGCCAATGTTGATACGTTTTTTCGTGGCCGGTGACCATGGTACGGCCGTCAGGCCTAACTGATTGGCAAGGAAGGTCGCCTGGCCTTCGTAGCCATTGTCATAAACAACAACCCAGCTTGAATCAATACTGACGCTGCCACTGCCGAGAGTGAACTGGGCTGGGGATGGGATGACACCCACAGGGTTTTCCAGAGTACTCAGATCGGCATTACGCTGATAACGATCTTGCGCGGTGAAGGGATCGTAGTAATCCGTGATCGCAGCACTGCCGTAACGTTTCCATTGCTGTGGCGATGTAAAATCAGCAACAAACGGCAGTTCTTCAGAAGGTTTGGTTGGCACGGCACCATTGATGTGGTTGCTGGTACTGGTGATGAGAGATGTAATGGTGTTGCCATTGTCTTCAGAAACAAAATACCAGTTCGGCATAATGTCCGTTTTCGCAGCCTGCCAGTCGGAAGCATCAAACTCAATGGTCAGTGATTGGCCGGGTGCCAGAGGAACGAACTTGTCCGTTGGTTCCAGTTTGAAAATATCGCCGTTAACATGTGTGATTTTGACTTGTTCATTCAGAACATCTTTCACCATACGGATATGGCTAAAGTAAATACTCCAGCCAATTGCAGGCAGGGTTTTGGCGCTCTGGTTCGTAAAATCAAGTCTGGCCCGGAAAGAGACCCAGTCTTGCTGGGTGTTATCTACAACCGTGTAGGTCACATCCAATCCCTGACCAAGCTGATCCAGATCTGCTGCCGGGATTGCCAGCGCCGGGCCAGCAATAACAGCCGATAAGGCTAACGCTAATACAGATGTTTTCATCATGGTTCCTTATTTCGATAAGTAAAAAATCATTAGCTGTAGCCTAACGATCTGAATGAATTAATAAAAACATCAATAAGTGATTGGGCAAGAGGAAATACTAAAAATGCTGTTGCGGCCAAGAAAATCATACAAACTGTTGATTATTTCACCATTTATTCGTGATTGAGGTTAAGTTTTGGCGTGGAATTTTCAATGAATAGAGGATGTTATGCTAAGTCAGGTCAATTCCTCTACGACATAGCGTGCCTTCGATTGGTGGGGACCAGGAGAGGGAAAAATTCTAAAAATTTTGATTGATAATTATTGTCACGTAAGAAGTTTGCCCACATTGGGACATAAGATTGCGGAAAAAGCAAATTTGTTCAAATTTATGCATATAGTTGATTTAAAATGAATGCTATCAGTTTTGAAATTCGAAAAAGCACATCAGATAGCATTGCGGATAAATGTGGGTGAAAAATAAGCAAATTTGAGCCGAAAACAGAACAATTGAAGAAAATGGCAGCCAGCTATCAGTTTTATGTCTGGAAGTGGAATTCTGCTTTTTGGTAGAAGATACTCACCCTGCAACACTCATAAATACAAAGGATAGAAAAATGACAAGAGCAGCAGTGATTCTTTGCTCACTCCTGGCCCTGGCTGGCTGTGATGAAGAGACAGTAAAAGATTTGTTAGAGGGCAAAGTTGAAGTATTTACGCTTTACAGCGCGAATACTCAAGGTATTACAGGTGTACCGGATGGATACCATACCTGGACAGAACTGCAGGGCTATAATGTGGGTCTGCCTGATAATGCACCTTTTGGCTCGCGGGATGATCTGGTGAATGCAGTCGGTTCGGTAACGGATGTCGGTTGTGCCAAAATTCCAGATACAGCGGGTATGTGCTTTGAAGAAGGGGACGCTAACAGCTGCTTACCAAACGAACTGACCGAGGTTGGCCTGAAAACTTATAAAATTGACCTTTCTGACCTTGAAGCAGCCATTAATGTCGGTTTTTATCCAACGGCGGTTCAATACCTTGCTGAATATAAATTTAACTCGAATCTGAGTATCGAAAGCGCTGAATGTTCAGCGATTCAGTAAGCTGAAAGCTTGAGATAACGGTTGAATCGGGCCAGACATCGTCTGGCCTTTTTCGTATGTGCTCAGAAATTAACGATATTACTTCATGGAGAAAGAGAAGATATCTTTTGGTTTTCGTTATCCACAAAAGCTGTGCATAACTCTGTGGGAAATGCTCGGACTCCAGATTCCATGTCGTATTTGCCAAAGTCAAGCACTGGGCCAGCAGATTTCTATGGTATTTTTTTGCTTTGTGAGTCTGAGTAAAATTTGTTCTAAGTGCCTGTATTTCATTTAAAGATAAACAAAAATTATGTGACTCTGTCACTTTAACCTTGAGGAGCCGTCTTCGTCTCAATTTTCAGCAAGTTTGAAGGGCTTCCTTGCAGAGCAGCGGCGCGAAAGCGAAATGATGACAGCTCAGGATGCTGCTGATAAAGCAACGCCTTGTCTTGTTTTTCTGCATAAGTATGAGTCAGGTAGCCGCGCCCATTCGGGTATTCGGTATTCCACAACGGGCTTTTGGACACCTGGCTGCTTGCAATAAACTGTCCCAGATAGGTAACTTCGCCGGCGATGATATGAAAACTGATATTCAAAGGTTTGTCAGATTGCGTTTGCACCGTTTTCCTGCCATCCGTTCCTTTAAAGGTGACCGTATCCAGCTGGTAAGTTCCCGCGGGCAAGGGCAGGGTGAATAATGAACCGGATACACGTGTTGTCTTGAAATCACTGTCATTATTATCATTTGAGACACTGAAGCGATCGTTCGACTCCGTGCTTCGGAAAATCAGTGTTGTTTGCAGGTTTTCGCCGGTTGAGGGCCAGATTGTTGTGGCGCCCAGGCTGCCGACGAGAAAGCCTTGGCTGGCTTTATCGGCAGTTTGAAAATCTTCAGGAATAGAGATCAATACACCGCTACTGCATCCGGTCAGGAGTAAACTGAACAGACTGAAAACCAAGGGTTTCATGCATTGCCTTCCTATTACTTATTGATAATTAAAAAGAGAGTCTTCTCTTATATGAGTGTTGTATTACAAAGCACATTTATGCCACAGAAATCGCGAAATCTCATGGTGTAAGCGTAAAAAGTAAGACAAATGAAAGAACTTTGAGCATGAGCTCAAGTTTTTAGTGGAAAATGATTGAAGAAAGTGCACTGGCTTTGACTGACTCTGGCCAGAGTCAGTCATGCGATTCAGCTTTAGTTCGCGGCAATGATGTTTTTGAATTTACTTTTTTTGCTGAGGAGATAATCCAAATCCGGCGGGAAATCTTTATTCGATTTCGCGTGTTTCATCATATCAAACACAGTGAATTCGGTTAAAACAGCAAACTGATACGGTTCAAAGTTCCCGTTCGCTTGTAAAGTTGGGTCAAAATATTGGTCTCCGACACGGATAATCGCGTGATCAACAATCGGATCTTCACAGCGGAATCCCAGAATGTAACGCTCTCCCTTACCATAGATAACGTTCATATAACTGTTGTAAAAGCATTCATCCTGCTGGGCAGTACACGCTTCCAGTTGTTCAGGTGACATGGCTGAGACGGTGACGAAGCGCATATTCTCAGGCCGAAACCCTAAGTCGTTGAGCTGTCGTTGAATGATTTCAAGAGGGAGGTTGGTCACTTTATATTCCGAATTACTGATTTGCCGCACATTATAGCTTTCCCTAGGCGACTGGTCACTGGGTTCACCCGATCGTTTTGTCCGAGAATTTAGTTGATTCTCATGTAAACGGCGGAAAGAAATTTTCCGGATTTATAGTTTAAATGAGATTTGTTTTCAACTAAGATGTGTGACCAGTAGCTCAGATAACTGAGTATCATAACAGTTGTAGAAAGCGAACATCGGGTTTGACTTTCTGAACCGGATGCTAAGGTAACTGCTCCAAATGAACAAAGTGAAATTCAGCCTGGCCATGATAGCCATCGGTCTCAGTGTGAACGCAGCAGCCACCAGCCTTGATTCTGCTCGCGTTATCGAAACGAAAATGAATCAATCTGCAGCGCAAAGCCAACAGAAGATCGATACGAGTGCGGAACACGTTCTGTCGATGAAGGCAGACATCGAAGCGCTTCAGGAAGAAGTCAAGAATCTGACCATTTACCGGGATCACCTGGCCCGACTGGTTGACAGTCAGGAAAATGAAAAAGCCAGTCTAAATGAACAAATTACCGGAATTCAGGAAACCCGTCAGGGCGTTGTGCCGTTGATGTATCAGATGATCGACGGCCTGAAAACCCTGGTTGAAGAAGACCGACCGATCAAACGCGATCAGCGTTTAGCACGGGTTTCCAAGCTGGAACTCATGATGGCGCAGGCAGATGTCAGTGATGCGGAAAAGTATCGCCGTATTCTGGAAGCCTATCAGATTGAAATGGACTACGGCACCAAGATGGGTCTGTATCAGGGGAAAGTGACCTTGTCACCGACAGAAAGCATTGAAGCTGACTTGCTGTATCTGGGACGACTAGCTTTTGTCGCACGTAGTCTGGATGGACAACGTTACTGGGGCTGGAATGAACAGGACGCCAAGTGGCAGTTACTGGAATCGCAGGTGGGTTCTGAGCTGGATAAAGCCTATGCGATGGCAGCGAAACAAATTGCACCCGGACTGATTTCACTGCCGGTGTCAGCTCACGTGGAGGTTCAATAGGATGAAACTGAAAACGTTGGCTTTAGCACTGTCACTCGTATCTTTATCTGGTTCGGTACTGGCCGTGGATGGGTTAGTAGAAAAAACACGTCAGGAACAGAAATCAGAGCAAGTCCATCAGCAAGCTCGAGAAGCTGGTTTCCAGCAAACTGAGGCCGAGATTCGCGCCCAGCGGAACGCTCTTCTTGCGGAGAGAAAAAAGCTGAACGAAGAAACGGATCGTCTGAGTCATACTTTCAGCAACAATGAAAAGTCTCTGGCGCAACTTGAAGAAACCCTGCGACTGGAATCAGGCAGTCTGGGGGAGCTCTTTGGGGTGGTTCGTCAGACAGCCAAAGACTTAGACGTTGAAATGGATACTTCAGTGACGGCTGCAGATCGTCAGCAGCATGCCAAGGTTGTGCAAGAGATTGTCGCTGCGAAGGCACTGCCTTCCCTGAAGCAACTCCGTGGGTTATGGCAGGGAATGACTGAGCAGATCAAAGCGAGCTCAGAAATGCGTCAGGTCTCTGTACCTTATATAAATGGCGAAGGCTATGAATCTCATGTGGATGCGTATCGTCTCGGCAGTTTCGGGCTGGTCGGTGAACAAGGGTATCTTGCATGGAATGGTGAGCGTAAGGTTGCAACTCCTTATCTGAAACAACCCGAAAGTGCGCCAGTTTTGAGCCAAATGGCCTCAATGGCTGACTCGGGCATGCAGATGACCGTGATTGATCCGTCTCGTGGAAAAATGCTGGAGCAGCTGGCTCATACACCTTCTTTGATGGAACGTCTGTCTCAGGGCGGGGTAGTCGGTAAGATTATTCTGGGTTTACTGGCCATTGGTGTTGTGATTGCGTTGTACCGCGGCGGGAAGTTGTTCTGGATTCGCCAGCAAATCAAAGCGCAGTTAAAGCAGCCGGAACAACCCGGGAATAACCCATTGGGTCGGGTGCTGAATGTTTACGATAAAGAACAGAATCGTTCTGTTGAAGCGCTGGAATTGCGCCTGCTGGAAACCATCGTCGATGAACAGCAAGGGCTGGAGCGTGGTTTGTCGATGCTGAAATTACTTGCAGCACTGGCGCCGATGCTCGGTCTGCTCGGGACCGTAACCGGTATGATTGAAACCTTTCAGGTGATTACCCAGTTTGGTAACGGGGATCCGAAAGTAATGGCTGGTGGTATTTCGATGGCACTGGTCACCACGGTACTGGGTCTGGTTTCTGCTATGCCGTTGCTGCTTGCTCATAATGTGCTGAGCACTCAGGCTGACGCTATTCGTAACATTCTTGAAAAACAAGGGATCAGCCTGGTTGCTGCTGAGGCTGAAAAATCGGGAAGTCCTGCATAATGGATGTTGCATTGTTCAGTGCTGATTTCGCCGGTCACTGGTGGCTGCCCCTGCAGCAATTTATGCAGCAGGGAGGTCAGGTTCTCTGGTGGCTGGCAGCTATCGTGTTACTTTGCTGGATGCTGGTGACAGAACGACTTCTGTATTTAGCATGTACATATCCGAAAGAGAAACAAAAATGGCTGGATCAATGGCGCGCCAGAGGGGATCAAACTTCCTGGTACGCCCATGCTATCCGTGCCGGCTGGCTGAATGAAGCACACCTCAGCCTTTCTCAGAATCTGAATATCATTAAAGTACTGGTTGCGATTTGTCCGATGCTGGGATTGCTGGGCACCGTCACCGGAATGATCTCTGTCTTTGATGTCATGGCCAGTCAGGGAAGCAGCCAGCCCAAGTTAATGGCCTCTGGTATATCTCTGGCGACCTTGCCCACGATGGCAGGTATGGTTGCCGCACTGGCCGGAATGTTTGTGCATGCCCGACTGGCGAAAGCCTGCAAAATGCGTGAACAAAAACTCGAAAAAATCTTAAGGAGTCAATGATGAGATTAAGTCGTCCATCAGCCGCTCGTGAAGAAGCTCAGATCGATCTGACCTCAATGTTGGATATCGTCTTTATCATGCTGATTTTCTTCATTGTCACCAGTTCGTTTGTCCGTGAATCCGGCGTTGAGGTGAATCGCCCGCAGGCCAGCAATGTGGTCAGTCAGAAAGATGCGGGTATTTTTGTCGCAATCACTTCTGCCAATGATGTTTATATCGATAAACGTGTTGTCGATGTTGAACGGGTTCAGGCGACTCTTGAAACCATGCTGCTTGATCAACCTGAAGCATCGTTAGTGATTCAGGCGGATGAACATGCTTATAGCGGTACCGTGGTGAAAGTCATGGATGCGGCGAAAGGGGCAGGCGTGAAGAATATTGCTTTGGCAGCGGAGAAACGCTGATGTTCAGGCTATTTCTGGCCGCACCGATCGCTATGTTCGTGACGGGCGGCCTGTTCAGTTTTATGGCCTGGATGGTGGATAACGGTCACCATCAATTACCGGAATCCAAAGAGACACTGGCATTTAATATGGTGATGGTCGAGCAGGAATCGGAGATTCAGCGTCGTCAGCGTTCAGTTCCTGAGAAGCCGGAAACCCCGGAGCCGCCACCTGAGTCTGTGCCGAAGCATACGAATGCCAACAGCACAGTGACTCCTTTGACCTCTCCGATAATGCCATCCGTTGCTTTGGATGCATCCGTAACTGGGATGGCGATTCAATTGCCTGCGTTTTCGGATATCGGTAAGGATCAGCAGGTGATGCCGTTATATCGCGTCGAGCCTAAGTATCCGCCCAGAGCACAAAAACGAAGTATTGAAGGTTTTGTCATTCTATCTTTCACGATCGATTCCCGTGGACGTCCCACTGACATTCAAGTGGTCGATGCGCAGCCCAAACGAATTTTTGACCGTGAGGCTATTCGGGCGCTCAAAAGCTGGAAATATCAGCCTAAGCTGGAAAATGGCAAGGCAGTGGCGCAACCTGGGCAGTCTGTAAAAGTGGAATTTAATCTCGATAAATCATGAAGAAACTTGCATTCATTTTGATGCTGTTTTTTACGCCTGTCGTATTTTCAGCGCAGCTTTCACAATATTCTGCTGGTAAAGTCCAACAGGCCCAAAAACTTCAGCAGGAAGATAAGCTGGGCGAAGCCATTGCTTTGTTGAAAGGCATGGATATTTCACGCGCTTATGACCGTGCTTTCATCGATCGGGTTCTGGGCGTGTATTACTGGCAGGCGGAACAACCGGCTCAGTCAATCAAACATCTGACACAGTCTGTTGAAAGTGGTTTGCTGGAAGATGAGCAGGCCCGGTCAACCCAGCGTATGCTGGCCGATATTCTGCTTTCTCAGGCTCAGTATAAGACAGCGCTGAAGCATTACTTCGTATTGAGTCAGGCAATTCCGGCGACTGAAAAAGCGGATGAACTCTGGCTGAGAATTGCTCAGGCCCATTATCAGATAGAAGAATGGCAGGCGGTTCTGAAGGCGCTGAAAAACTATGAAAGCTCTCACCGGAAGGATGAAATTCAGCCGTTATCGTTAAAACTCGGTGCACAATTGCAATTAAGTCAGCTGGCACCTGCTTTGACAACATTAAATCGTCTGATTGCACTGGAACCACAAAAAACACTCTGGTGGCGGCAGATGGCCGGAATTCAGATGCAACTCAGCCGGCATCGCCATGCGCTGGAAACGTTAGCGCTTGCAAAGCGTCAGGATGTTGCACTGTCTCAGCAAGATATCAAAACACTTGGCCAGCTGTATGCGCAGCAAGGTATCCCGGAAAAAGCAGCTCGCACTTTTGCACTGCTGGAAAACAGTGAGACGGATAAAGATTTAATTGTCACTCAAGCCAGATACTGGCAGATGGCGAAAGAATGGGATAAAGCAATGACATTCTGGCGAAAAGCCATCAAGCATGACGCACAGTACCGGTGGCAGCTGGCACAGCTTTTACTGCAGGAAGGGCATTATCAGCTTGCTCTGACTGAACTGAAGCAAATCCATCAAAAGGGGCGAGAAGCAGAGGTCGAGCTGGCGCAAGTTCGTGCGTATTACAAGTTGCAGCAGTTTGAACAGGCGCTGATACATGCAAAGAAAGCTGATCATCTTGAATCGACTGAAACTTCAAGAGGCTGGATTAAATACCTGAATCAAATTCGTGAGATGAAAAGTTAAAGATTTCTTGTACCTTTGGTGTACGGATATTTGTTGATGAACTGACATTCGTGGCAGAATTAGCATGTCTGGCTGGTTTTTAATCAAAACAAACATGAAGAATCTATTAAAGTCATTTTTTCTGATGAATTTACTCGCGGGTGGCGCTGTTTGGGTCGGTTATCGTTTTTCTGAATTGCCGTTTGAAGTGAATCAGGATGTGTTTTTTTATATGTTCGCACTGCAATGGGGAATGGCGGCGCTGGTTTGGCATGGTGGTAGGGAAAGTACAAGAAATGATCACGATGCTGGCGGTATGAAATCGAACACGAAGCTGTCGTCTGAACTGATTGCAACGGATAAGAACAGAGAAATTGCTGCGAATTATGGATTCGGATTGACCTTATTTTTATCCGGTTTATTACCACTGTCAGCCTGTATTTTCTCGCTTTCTGTCTGAAGAAAAAAGCTACCTGTTCAGGGTAGCTTTTTTGTTTGGAGATTAATTTGTGTGGGGAAGATATCCGGTAAAACCACAAATTTTCCAGCCGGCATCTGTTTGTTTCAGATAATAAAGAGTTTGCCACAGCAGCTCATCGGTTTCTCCATCTGCACGTTGAATTTTGCCGTTAAATTGTTTACGCGCAATTGCCCGTCCATTTTCAATTTGAATCTCATTGAGTGTCGTTGCAGCATGGACGGCATCTTCCAGAGGTTCGTTATACATCGTTCCCTGAGCCACTTTTGCTTGTCGGAGCCATTCTTGCTGATACTCAGCCAGCGTAGAGAATGCAAAAGTCCACTTTGCAGGATTGTGTTCCCGGTTGGCATTGATGGCATAAAATTCATCTGCGACAAAGTCATCGGCAACCTGGAGCCAGTCGGCATCACAGTATGCTTTGATATCACGTGTGACCAGCATTTCCCAGATTGCAGCCCGATCGGCGTCAGTTGCAGAAAATGGGTTTGTTTTTTTCATGGTTTCTCTCCCTGTACCTTATTTACGATCATATAAGCGTAATGATCAATAAAGCTGAACAATATCAAACCGGATACAGATCCTGAAATGTCGTGTGATTGTTTGATGCAAAGATCTGATACAGATAAGATTTCAGGAGAATTCAGACAAAAAACTGAAATGATCAGGGGAGGTGTGCCATACCGCTTCAAACTGATATTGAAGCGGCATGGCGAGTGTTTTGATCAGAAATACAAACGGACAACCGATTCAGCAACACAACCAGGACGGCGGCAGCCTTCAATCTCGACTGAAATTTCCTGCACGATTTCCAGACCGCGTTTTATCGGTGAAACCGATTGAATTTTCGTGCGTGCACGAACACGACTGCCTGCTTTCACCGGGTACGGGAAGCGTACCTGATTCAGGCCGTAGTTCACGGTCATTTTTGCTGTCGGAAACTTCTGGTTTTCCGGATCAACGCTGTCTGTCAGTACAGAAAGCAATGACAAAGTTAAAAAGCCATGTGCGATTGTGGTTTTGAATGGCGATTCAACAGCTGCGCGCTCAGGGTCTGTATGAATCCACTGATGGTCTTCAGTGACTGCAGCAAACTGGTTGATTTTATCCTGGTCAACCGTCAGCCATTCTCCGACATGTGTTTCTTCACCCAGCGATGCATTGAGCTCTTCCATCAGCTTTGCTGCTTCAGGATGAATTTCAATGGTTGCAGTTTCTTGTATAGCATCGCCATTCAGTGCAATGCTTTCTGCTTTAGACCAACCGGATACATGGGCTTTGTTTAAAAACTCAATCCAGTAATCCCGGATTGAAGGCGACAACCAATCTTTCAATTCGAATGGGTGCTTGGCCAGAATTTCACTTTTTTGTTTGAGAAAGTCGACCACTTTCATACGTACCAACCTTTATCTTTTTTCTTAGTATGATTGAGGCGGCATATTGAATCTTGGCTGATCAGCGTCAGGATCAAAATGTGCCCTTGATCTCAAAATAACTCATCGGATGAGTCGTCATTATTATAAAACAAACTCATTTCGTCACTGTAAAGTGTGCGTCAAATCATGATTTACCCATTTAATGTGATGGATATCACATTTTATGTGAGGGTGGTATCTGCATGTGCACATGATTTGAACAAGGAACGCTCTGAATTGGATCATGCATCGAACATCATGGGCAATCGCGTGAGTATGTTAACTGATACGTTTGAGTATAGATTGTCGCAGGAAAAAGAAGTGAAAATTGTGAGGTCGATACCTGTTTCAAGCGGAATACGTTATACCTATTTTGAGTGCTCTTGTGAGTTACGGCGAGTCTGGTGGTGTTGTGTGTTGTCGAACCTGGTTGTGGTGCTTTCTCTGTCTGTTTGGTGCTCAAAGCGTCATCGCTGCTCCCGGTGATGATATTGTATTTGCCCTTGATAAATACGTCAGTCAGGCTGTGAAAACGTCGATCCCCGGCGCTGCTCTGGCTGTGATTGTGAATGGGCAAATTCGTTTACTTCGTGGTTACGGTGTCACAAAGGTAGGCGGGAATCAGAAGATTGATTCTGCGACCGTCTTCCCCCTGGCTTCGATTTCAAAGACCTTTGCCTCTGCAGCAACAGCAATACTGGTTGATAAAGGCTTGATCGAGTGGGACACCCATGTCGTTCCTTATCTGGATAATATTGAGTTTAGTGACCCGGCGCTTGGGAAAACAGTGACCTTGCGAAATGTGTTGTCGCATACAACAGGACTGGTCCCTCAAGCTTACTCGGATCTGCTTGAGCATGATGTCAGCTACAAACGCATTTTATCCGTTTTAGACCGCGTGAAGTTTGTCTGTGACCCGGGTGACTGTTACAGCTATCAGAATATTGTTTATAACCTGAGTGCCGATATGATCTCTCTGGCGTCTGGGATGGATTACACCCATTTCGTTACAGAACAGATATTTATTCCTCTGCACATGCAGCATGCAAGTTTTGGGTTAAAAGCTTTTCTGAGCACAGAAAACAGAGTTGAGCCGCATGTCCGTGTGAAATCCGGTTACGCTGCGGTGAAGCCTGCACCTTATTATTATCAGGTTCCAGCGGCGGCTGGCGTCAATGCAAGCGCGCAAGACTTAGCGCAGTGGATGCTGGCTCAATTAGGGCAATATCCGGAGGTGTTGAGTGAAGATAATCTGGTTCTGCTGCATCAGCCCGCGATCCGGGCGAACCAGTACCGGTATCGAGCCAAGCTGAGTAAAGTCTATTATGGGCTTGGCTGGCGCACTTTCGATTATCAGGGGATCCCGGGTTTTGTTCATCATGGCGGATGGGTCAAAGGGATCCGGACAGAAATGCTGTTTAACCCGGCAACTCAGACTGGAATGGTATTTCTGACCAACAGTGAAACGGATATCGCCAGAGAAGCGGTACTGGAATTTTTGAAGCTCTATCAACATTTTATTGAACCGTCTGAGCCAGACTCTGAAGTTGCAACTGTTGAATAAAGTTTTTCGCACAGACACTTGAAATTTGTGTGATCAGGCGTACACTTCGCTTGAAATTTGCCCTTTATATGAACGACAAAGGAGTTAATCATGGCAAAGAAACACGCTGAACAAGCGAAAGAAAGAGTGAACGAGCAGACGTTTTTTGAAACTGAACACGGTCGGGGAGTGATTCAGGATAATGCTCTGAAAGCGGTGGTCACGAGCAAAGTCTTCCGAAGCCGGGTTGAAAAAGCCAAAAAAGGTAAAGGCAGTTTTCAACGGAAAGCAAAACACGGCGGACGAGAGTCCTGGCCAATCGCCGCTTAACTCAGTTGTGATTGTCCAGGACTCTTTTTTTCGTGGGTGCTTTTTTCTGACCTAGTAGTCAGAAAATAATTGTCGGGTATAGTCGTCTCATTTACTATGCCTGTGTGATTGAATTGAAAGGAGTCTGATGATGCGTCTTCGCTGGTGGAAGTGCCTTCCGTTTGTATTTTTACTGTCCCTGCAGCCTGTAAGCGCAAAAGAAAAAGTACTGGTATTTGCTGCGTCTTCTCTGACAAATGCTTTAACAGAGCTGGCCGATCGTTTTGAGAAAAAGACCGGTGATGATGTGATCTTGTCTTTCGCCTCTTCCTCAGCGTTAGCCCGGCAACTGGCTCAGGGCGCCCCTGCAGATCTGTATATTTCTGCAAATACAAAGTGGATGGATTATGTCATTGCGCAAAAAGCGGCGAATGCTGATTCGCGCAAAGATTTACTGCACAATCAATTGGTTTTGATCACGCATATTTCTTCACCGGAAAACTCAATTGAACTGAATGCTCAGTGGGATATTGCCGCTTCGTTGCAAGGGAGCTGGCTGGCAGTGGGTGATCCGGCTCATGTCCCCGCAGGTTTGTATGCGAAACAGGCGCTGGAGGGCTTAGGGCTCTGGCAGCAGGCTGAACCTCGACTGGCCCGTGCGAATAACGTCAGGGCTGCATTATTGCTGGTCGAGCGACAGGAAGCAGAGCTGGGGATCGTCTATCAAACCGATGCTTCCATTGCAGACAACGTCAAAGTGCTGGCCCGCTTTCCTGCCGAAACGCACCAGCCGATCACTTATCCAATGGTGCTGACGAAAAAAGTCCCTTCAGCAGCGGCAAAGGCGTTTTATGCTTATCTGGAATCTGCAGAAGCTGCAACCATATTCAGGAAGTTTGGTTTTTTAACCAACGGGTGATCGAAACACAGAAAACAGCGAATAAACGTCAAGATGGAAGCACTTGTACTGACAGACTATGAATTAACGGCTTTGCAACTGAGTCTGAAAGTCGCATTCACCGCAGTGCTGGCGAGCTTGCCTGTTGGTATCGCCTGTGCCTGGGCGTTAGCCCGGGGAAGATTTTTGGGAAAATCATTACTGGACGGTCTTGTTCACCTGCCTTTAGTGTTGCCGCCTGTTGTGGTGGGTTATTTACTGCTGGTGGTGATGGGACGACAGGGCGTTGTCGGCGCTTATTTATATGACTGGTTAGGTATTTCGTTTGGTTTTAGCTGGCGAGGTGCCGTTCTGGCCGTTTCTGTTGTCGCTTTCCCATTACTGGTTCGTTCTATCAGGTTGGCGCTGGAAAGTGTTGATCCCAAACTTGAGCAGGCTGCCCGTACACTGGGAGCCGGTCCTGCGAAAGTATTCCTGACCATCACCTTACCTTTAATGTTGCCGGGGATTCTTACCGGTACAGTACTCGCATTTGCCCGGGCGCTTGGTGAATTTGGTGCAACCATTACTTTTGTATCAAATATTCCCGGAGAAACTCAGACTCTTCCTCTGGCTATGTTTTCCTTCATTGAAACACCAGGTGCAGAAACGCAGGCCGGGCGTTTGTGTGTGATCGCAATTGTAATTGCATTGCTGTCACTGGTGGTTTCCGAGTGGCTTGCCCGGATTGCAAGACGTCGGCTGGGGGCTTAATGCTTGAACTGAACTTCGAAAAGCAGCTAGGGCAACTCAGACTGGATGTTGATGTGAGATTGCCGGAAACGGGCATCACGGCGTTGTTTGGCCGCTCAGGAGCAGGGAAAACCTCTTTTATCAATATCGTGAGTGGATTAACGCCGCCAGATCACGGGACACTCAAGCTGGGAAGCCGAGTGCTGTGTGATACTTGGCAAGGCATCCATTTACCACCTGAACATCGTAACATTGGCTATGTTTTTCAGGATGCGCGTCTGTTTCCCCATTATCGGGTCCGCGGTAACCTGCGCTATGGCTGCCAGGGAAGATCCAACGATGCATTGTTTGATGAAGTCATTCATCTACTTGATATTGCTCATCTGCTGAATCGTTTTCCGTCTGCTTTATCCGGCGGAGAGAAACAACGGGTTGCCATTGGCAGGGCACTGCTCAGTCAGCCGGATATGCTGTTGATGGATGAACCTTTAGCTTCACTGGATTTACCCCGTAAACAGGAATTGATGCCTTACCTCGAATCACTGGCAAAGAGTGTCAAAATTCCGGTTTTATATGTGTCACATAGTCTGGATGAGATTTTGCGTCTTGCTGACCATATGGTCGTGCTGGAGCAGGGAAAGGTGATTGCTGCCGGGGAACTGACTGATGTCTGGGGATCCTCTGTGATGCGACCCTGGTTGAGTCCAAAAGAACAGAGTGCTGTTTTGCAGCTCAAAGTGACTCAGCATCATGCCATCTATCCATTGAGTCAGCTTGAAATTGCCGCGGGTGTACCGTTATGGGTCAGTCGGGTGCGCAGACCTGAAGGTGAGTTTATTCGGGTTCGGATCCATGCGAATGATGTGTCAGTCACGCGAATTAAACCTGAGCAAACCAGTATCCGTAATGTACTTCCCGCGATTGTCGAAGGTATCGAACAACATCAGTATCATGTTGATATTGTGGTACTTCACCTATTAATTGGCCATTCAAGGCTGACCGCAAATATCACCCCTTGGGCATTGGATGAACTGAAGTTATCAGTCGGAGAGTCCCTCTATGCGCAGATTAAAGGCGTCAGTTTAAGTCAGCAGGACATGGCCTGATCTGAGATCTCTTTGGTGTTCTAACGATACCCGCAGAAGATTTTTGACAGCACAACTGCAGCGAGCGGGTAAGATTAAACCAAATCGATTAAAAATTAACCAGTTTTTGTCAGGTTGATTTTTGAACAATCTTTATTCAAGTTATCTCCTTTGTTATCAGCGATTAAAAGCAATTTCACGCCAGAAAAATGGCAGATCTTTGTGTCAAATGATTGTCAGAAAGTGCATTTTTTAATCATCAACTATTGCTAGTCGATGTTCGCAGTCAGTATATTCCTCTCCCGTTGTTGGCTGATTTGATTGTTGCAACTGTAAAGGTTGCCCGTTACAGAGACATATTCCGATTGAGCTTGTTACATGCCTCTGTCTTAAAAATCAGGATCTTATTATTACGAAGTGGAAGTACCTTATGCGAATTCTTACAGTTTTGATTCTTTCGATGGTGACTCTGGTTGGCTGTGGCGGTTCAGGCAGTGGTTCTGGAAGCAGTGCATCATCGCCTTCTGGTAACACAGTGACAAATGGTGGTTCTTCTGAAAGACCAAGTACCGGCGAAGGGAATCAAACCACTGGCGGTTCAACTAACACAGGTTCTACCGGCGGCAGTTCAAACGGTGGTACAGGCACAAGTGGTTCAGACCAAACCGGTTCAGGCAGCTCAGATCAATCCATGGCTGATGAAATGCTGGCAGCTGTTAACGCAGCACGTGCACAGGCTCGTGACTGTGGAGGAACATGGATGGCTGCAGCAGGACCACTGACATGGGATTATTCTCTGGAGCAGGCAGCGTTTGTTCATTCCAGCAATATGGCAAATTATGATTTCTTCAGTCACACGGGTCTGGATGGTTCAACGCCAAGCAGCCGTGTTACCGCACAGGGTTATGACTGGAGAACTGTCGGCGAAAATATCGCAGCCGGACAAAAGAGTGTGTCTTCTGTGATGCAAGGCTGGCTGGATAGCCCAGGCCACTGTAAAAACATCATGAACGGCAGCTTCACTCAAATGGGCGCAGCTTCAGTTACAAACTCTGGCAGTACGTATGGTATCTACTGGACCCAGGTGTTTGCAGCACCGAAATAATCATTTTTGAATAAAATGAACACCTGATTTTGCATCAAAGTCTGCAAAGTCAGGTGTTTTTCGTTGTGCGGTCAGCTTTTATTTATGCCATTGCTGATAAGCATCGATACAGTGAATATCAGACAGTTTCTGCTTGAATTCATTGTCCATACCTTTCAGGCTGTAATTTTTCAGCTCAACGTTGTATTTGGCGGTGACCAGATCATAGTTCCGTGAGTGAATGATCGTGCCTGCACATTGTCTTTTATACGTATCCCAGTCGCTGTAATACTTCACATAGAGTGTTTGAGTCCACGCCCCGCCAGAACCGCTTTCATCTCCGGTTATCTTCGAATTGAGAATGTTTGCTGCGTAAAATTCCCAACTGCCATCATCAAATATTGTAAATTGGGCCGGATTGTCATATTTAAGCCCTTCACGGAAATAGGCGATGTTGGTGAACTGAAAAACTGTACTTCTTCCGCTCGGCGCTTTGTCTGTCCGTGCGGGCTGATAAACGTTTCTGGTTTGCTCAATCGGAGATACAGCCGGGGTTGTGTTGGTTTCTTCATTCGTGTCGCTGGAGCTGCAGGACTGAAGCATCAGGCATAAACCCGCGAACAGGGCGATTGGAAAACAGGGATGGTTAGTCATGGAATGTCTCCCAGGGGTTGGTAAGCATTGGTGGATCATTGACACGCTGAATCTTAACTTTGAGATTACTGACAAAGTTCATCTTCCGGCGTATCAAGCGTGAGACGAAGGAGCTGAGTCATTTGAGGATGGCCTGTGGGGAAAGCGGTAACCGATCGTTTTTGGTGCTGTCAGCGGATGCTCTGCCAGAAATTCAGCGTTTGCCGGCAGACCCATTCAGGATCATCAAGCGGGAGATCATGCCCGGCACTGGGATGAAGTTGCAGGGGACATTGCCAGTGTTCAGCCAGTTTTTGGCTGCAGGAAACATCGACTAACTCGTCATGCTGAGAGGCCAGCAAGAGTATCGGATGTGCAGGAATGTCCTGATAACGAAAGGTTGCTGCGGCGTTGAGCTGTCTGAAAAGATTCTTTTTATCCATCGGGCATTCTTTGCGCCATTTTGTCCACATTTTCAGAACATCCTGATCATCCGGGTACATATTGGATGTCATCTTGAGGATGATTGCTTCCTGTTCATCCGGCGGGCTGAGCAGTAGCCTGATCAGCTTCGGATACTGCTGCCAGCGCAGTCGTCTGAAAAAAGGCGATTGTTTCCCATTACTGGTATTAAGCAGAACCAGTGATGTGACTTCTTCCGGATACAGCTTTGCCCACTCGACGGCAATCATTCCTCCCATTGATATAGCCAGCAGATCATAGCGACAGGCTTCGGATGGATCCGGCGTTGTGAGTTGCCTGGCGTGCAGAAAGTGTAATTGCTGATGTAAATCATCCACCATTGCACTGACTGTCGAGGGAGATGTTTCGAGAAAACGCTGGCCGTTTCCAGCCAGATCCATCGTGATCACCGAACGATCCGGAAGCTGCATTTTCAACAGGCGGGTAAATTCTCCCCAGTGGCGCTGTTCCCGCAGTAGCCCACGAAGTAAAATGACCGGACGTTGGCATGGTGTCATGATGAAGAATCCTTGTACCAGAGGCTGTGTGCTGCTTGCCAGTCATCACCTTGTGGCTGATGACGGAACCAATTGGTATAAGCTTCGGTCGCATTGATTAAAAAGTCGAATAAAACAAGATGCTTGCGTAAAGTTCGCTCGACTCTGTGTTTTTTCAGGGGATGGAATAATCCAAGCGGATGCCAGAGCTGCAGAGGATTTTTTCTGACCCATAACCAGGATCCCATCTCCAGTGTCAGTGGCAGCAAAGTTTGTCCCTGCGCCGTAATTTCATCATAAAGATAGTCCCAGAGATCGCCATGGCAGGTGTAGTGCTTAGTCTGTGGTTCGAACACATAGTTCTGATGCGGATATGCCTGAAAGAACATCTTGCGCAGATGGTAAATACTGCCCAGATGAGGTACCGGCTGGCGCTTGCTTTTGGCATACGGAAACCAGATACGGTCTTTCACACCAAACCCTGAATGACAATCCAGCGCGATGGTCAAAGGACTGTGTATACATTGTTTTAAAACACGGTCGACCAGGAGCTGCGCTTCCGGCTCCATCGGGGCATCAGCCTCACCACGATACCAAGGCAGGCGCTGGCTGATACGATGTCCGCCAACCAGCCAGGCAGTTTTCTCCTGACTGTCTACCGGCGCATTACGCATCAAATCGACATGCTGGGCATTTGACCGCCATTGCATGGCCATGCCGACAGGATTGAGCAACGGTATCGCGACAATTTGCATCGCCTCCAGCGTACGATGCAAACTGACGTCCCAATTCAGGCGCTCACATAAACTGGAAAGAAAAGACAGTAACACCTGAGTGCCGATACGCTCGAGCCCGTGAACGCCACCCACCAGAAACAGGCAGGGCAGATTTGGATCAGGGTTTCCGAATCTGCATTCATAGACAGGGAAAGTCGTATTTTCGAAAGGGATCCTGAGCAGCTCACTGGCCTGCATATGATAGAGACTGTTGCCCTGATGGTTGTGGATGAGAGATTCTAGTTGTTTCAGCTCAGGTAAACGCTCAGTCATATCCACACCCACTCCTGCTTTTATTGCTGCCATTAGTTATCAGCATGGCTCATCATCCGGAGAAAAGCTGACAATCTGATGGCAAAGGTGTAAATGCTGGGCTTGAGTGTACGATGGTCCTGCGTCAGGCCTTTGATGTGCCTAGTGCCCAGCGAAATGCCTGAGAAAAGATGTGCTTACCATTCGCGGGAATGACTTCTCCGTGAGCAAATAAGATTCGCTCGAAGGGCCAGGTGAGAATTTCCTGAAGGGATTGTCTCAGGCGCGTTTTGTTCTGAAAGCTGTGTCGCCAGTAGAGCGGCATGGCAGGTTTGAAATAACAGCCATTGGCGATCGCCAGAGCAATAGTGGCGGGATGATGGCTGTTGTGGAGCCAGGACAGTGTATCTCCCAGGATCAGCGTCTGCGAGACCGGATCACAAAAGACAACCTCCTCAACTTTATCGCTTCCCCGCATGACGGTTTGCAATAACTGTCCGCGCCATTGTTCCGGGGAATGGGAACCCAAAGCATCATCAAAGACAAGATCAGTGCGTTTCAGTTCGAGTCCCGGAGCTGCATAGAAAGTTGCCTGAGCATAAGCCAGCCACCATTCGGAAAGGAAAAGGTGGTGGTTCAGGTTTGGCGTGACAATGGCCTGAACACGGCCAAGTTTTGACAGTTCAATCTGAATTTTTGTCGTGAGTTGGATGGGGGAATGGATCAGCAGATTGTTATTTTCAAGGCGAATGACCGTCATCCGGCAGCCAACAGGCACACCAAAACGTTTCAATGGCATATCCATATACCAGATTCGGTCCTTACTCCATTCAATCATTGCTTTATTCCTTAAAGCGACCCCTCATTTCCGGCGGAGTGTATCAGAGATTGCAGCCCTCAGGTATACAGGTCTCATGAAAAATTCATCTATTTATTATAGTGGGTTATCAGTTGTGTGTGGTCATCCATCGCTGTGAGACTGCAGTGGTTTCCGTCAGAAAAGAATCAATGAATTCTTGGTGTCATGCATGTGACAATGATTCACAGTTAAATGTAATTTTGTATTTTTTCATCAGAGTTAACATATTCAGATGAATAAAGAAAAAATAAAGAAACTAAGCTTTTTATCTATTCACCCTGTAAGTAAAATGTCCCCCAATATATTTGTCGCTTTTATCAGTAACAGCTCTCTGCTGTTATTCAGTCTCTTATCATAAATTAAAATGAGTCGACTGAAATTGCATTAGACTTGAGTTGTGGTCATTGTGACGTTTCGTCATAAAAAGGAGAACAGGATGAGAGGACTACGTGCCGTGTCCAGGTGGCTGGCCGCAAGACCTTATATTTATGCCATTGTCATTACGCTGGCGATTATTGGCTGGATGCTTTCCGGGCAGGGCGCAGGAGAAAGCCAGTCTGCGCAGAATGACGGACCCGAGAAGCAAGCTTCGCAGGCACCTGTTCCTAAAGTCCGTGTCACGACATTTGAGGCTGAACCGGTATTTCGCAGCCTGACCCTTTATGGCAAAACCGAACCGAATCGTCAGGCCACTGTAAAAGCTGAAGTGGACGGACGAATCATTGAAGTGGTTGCGCAGCGCGGAAGTTATGTGGAAGCAGGGCAGGTTATTGCCAATCTGGCGAAAGATGACAGACCCGATCAGCTGAGACGGGCCAAAGCACTGCTGAAGCAGCGTCAGATAGAATTTGACGGGGCGAAACAGCTTAACTCAAAGGGGTTTCAGGGCCGGGCAAGACTGGCTGAGGCTGAAGCTGCACTGGTTGATGCTCAGACAAATGTTGCTTCATTAACGCTGATGCTGGAAAAAACAACCATTCGCGCACCGCTCAGCGGCATCCTCAATGACCGGATGGTTGAAGTGGGTGACTACGTTCAGCCCGGTGATCCGGTGGGTATGATTGCGGATATAGACCCGCTGATCGTTCGCGCCGATGTCACAGAAAGTGATATCCAGCATATTCGCCTGAATCAGGAAGCGGAAGCCCGTTTGATTGGGAATGAACAGGCATCAGGCAAGGTCCGGTATATTTCGAAAGTCGCGAATGAAGAAACGAATACTTTCCGGATCGAAGTGTCTCTTGCCAATTCCGATCTTCACTTGTTGGCCGGGACCAGTGCTGAATTACAGGTTCCGCTGGAACAAACGGAAGCCATCAAAGTAACGCCAGCGGTATTGGCACTGGATGAAGTCGGTAACCTTGGGGTGAAAACAGTGGTTCAGGATCACGTTGTCTTTACGCCGGTTAAAGTTGTGAAAAGCGATGGTGATGGCACCTGGTTGGGTGGGTTCTCCGGTAAAGTGGATGTGATTACGGTAGGACAGGGTTTTGTCCGCGCGGGTGATCAAGTAGAAGCAATCAAAATGGAGAACTGAGGATGCTTGGGATTATTGATGCAGCATTGCATCGCACCCGCACCATTGTAATGGTTTTGCTGTTGCTTCTGATCAGCGGTTATATGAGTTATCACAGTATTCCGAAAGAAGCGGAACCGGATATTACGATACCTTTTATTTATGTTTCCATTTCTCACAATGGTATTTCTCCGGAAGATGCCGAACGCTTACTGTTAAGACCTATGGAGCAGGAACTGCGTGGGATTGACGGCGTCAAGGAAATGACGTCGACAGCCAGTGAAGGTCATGCCTCAGTCCTGCTTGAGTTTGAAGCGGGCGGCGATCCGAAGGAAGCATTGGCTGATGTTCGGGAAAAAGTGAATTTGGCGAAGGCAAAATTGCCGGATGAGACCGATGAACCGACAGTAAACGAAGTGACGATGGCTTCGGAAAGTCCGGCGGTTACCGTCATGTTGTCCGGTACTGCCCCGGAAAGGGCCTTGATTACTATCGCGCGGGATTTGCAGGACAAGCTTGAAGGCATGCGGGAAGTGCTGGAAGTCGATATTGGCGGTGACCGGGAAGACATGATTGAAATTCTGGTCGATCCGCTGCTGATGGAAAGCTACAACCTGGATCAGGAAGATATCTACAATCTGATTTCCAGAAATAACCGTCTGGTTGCAGCCGGTACGCTGGACAGCGGTCAGGGTCGGTTTCCAATCAAGTTGCCGTCCGTTTTTGACAACATCAAAGATGTGATGGATATGCCGGTGAAAGTATCCGGTGACAAAGTCGTGACCTTTGGTGATGTGGCGACGGTGCGCCGGACTTTTCAGGATGCTCAGTCTTACGCACGGGTGAATGGCCAGCCGGCGGTATCGCTTGAGGTGAAGAAGCGCCCGGGTGAGAACATCATCGAAACGGTTGATAAAGTGAAAGCGCTGATTGAGAGTGAGCGTGAGTTCTGGCCATCTAACATTCAGGTCGACTATACCGGTGATCAGTCAGAGCATGTGAAAACGATGCTCAACGACCTGCAAAACAACGTCCTGTCTGCGATCTTGCTGGTGGTGATCGTCATTATCGCCATTCTTGGCGGACGAACTGCCATGCTGGTGGGTATTGCAATTCCCGGCTCATTTCTTACCGGGATTCTGGCACTCTCTGTGCTGGGCTATACCGTCAATATGGTGGTGTTGTTTGCCCTGATTATGGCAGTGGGGATGCTGGTTGACGGCGCGATTGTGGTGACAGAATACGCCGATCGGGAAATGAGCGAAGGGACGCCCCGAAGCGAAGCCTATAAAAAGGCATCCAAGCGGATGGCATGGCCCATTATCGCTTCAACCGCAACGACGCTGGCAGCATTTGGTCCGCTCTTGTTCTGGCCCGGCATTATGGGCGAGTTCATGAAGTTTCTGCCGCTGACCCTAATCATGACGCTGGTGGCTTCGCTGCTGATGGCCTTGATCTTTGTCCCGACACTGGGAGGTTTGTTTGGCCGACCGCGTCCGATTTCAGTGGAAAAACGTCAGCAACTGATTGAAGCCGAAGAAGGCGATATCGAACATTTGCCCGGGCTGACCGGTGCTTACGTACGTGTGCTGAAAGCAGCAGTCAAACGCCCATGGAAAGTTCTGTTTGGTGCGCTGGCATTTTCTGCTGCGGTGATTGTGCTGTACGGAAAAGCGGGTAACGGCACTGAATTCTTCCCGGAAGTCGAGCCTGAAGGCTTTAATATCGTGGTGCGATCTCAGGGCGATTTATCTATCGAAGAAAAAGATGTTCTGATCAAAGAAGTCGAGTCCCGGATCCTGGATTTGCCTGAGATTGAAACGCTCTATGCCCGTACGGGCGGAGATGACAAAATCGGCATGCTCCGGGTGAATCTGATTGACTGGCAGGACCGTCGTCCGGCCGCTGAAACGGTCGAAGCTATTAAAGCACGGACTGCCGGTTTGGCCGGTCTGGAAATTGAAGTCAAGCAGGATGAATCCGGTCCGCCGACAGGGGATAAAGACGTGAACATTCAGCTCAGTTCTCGTTTCCCGGACTTGCTGAAAGAGACCGTAAGCAAGGTCAGGAAGGAACTTGAGTCCAATCCGGCATTCACCAATATTGATGATACAGGCCCAAAACCCGGTATTGAGTGGCAAATCAAAGTCGATCGCCGTGACGCCGCACGATTCGGTGCTGATGCAACATTGGTGGGTAACAACGTCCAGTTTGTGACCACAGGTCTGACACTGGGCGAGTACCGTGCAGACGACGTCGATGATGAGATGGATATTCGGGTGCGTTTCCCTGAACAATACCGTCACATTACCCGGCTGGAAGAACTGCGTCTGAAAACGGCACAGGGACAGGTTCCCCTGAGCAACTTCAGTACGCTGCAAGCTGCGAATAAGCTCGATACCATCAAGAAAGTCGACGGACGTCAGGCATTGTCGGTCACAGCAGATATGGCACCGGGTTATAACCTGAGTAAAGTGCTGCCAGAGGTGATGGCACGTCTGCCGGAGTTGGGACTGGATCCAAGAGTGCAGATCACACTGCGGGGTGAGAATGAGGAACAGGAGAAAGCCTCTGCGTTTCTCAGCAAAGCATTCATGGTCGCGATGGCAGTTATGGCGATTATTCTGGTAACACAGTTTAATTCCTTCTATCAGGCATTTTTGATCCTGTCGGCCGTACTGTTTTCGACTGTTGGCGTTCTGTTGGGCATGCTGGTGTTCAACCAGCCGTTTGGGATCGTCATGTCCGGGATCGGGATTATTTCGCTGGCCGGGATTGTGGTGAATAACAATATCGTTCTGATCGATACCTATAACGTCCTGCGCAATCAGGGAATGGAAGCGATTGAAGCGATTCTCCGGACTGGTGCCCAGCGTCTGCGTCCTGTGCTGATGACCACAGTGACCACGATTCTCGGCTTGATGCCGATGGTTATGATGGTCAACGTGGATCTGATTCAGCGTAAAGTGGAGTTCGGAGCGCCATCGACCCAGATGTGGGCACAGCTCGCGACTGCGGTTGCAGGTGGTCTGGCTTTCGCAACCGTTCTGACACTGGTGATTACCCCTTGCATGCTGGCACTGGGGATTCACCGGCAGCAGCGAAAAGCCGAGAAACACAGGAACCAAAATTCGCCACACCTGATTGACGAAGCGGAAAAGGATCAGACTGAATCTGAACTGAAAGCGCTGGAGCGTGTCAGCTGATCATCTGACTGAAGCTGCTCATATAAGGAAACCGCCACCTTTTCAGGTGGCGGTTTTTTCTTGGGCTGATCGAGTTACTCGTGATCAGGCAATCGCAAAGAAAAACACGGCGGTTGCAACAATACCAATCAGTGCATAAGGAATTTGCGTCAGGGCGTGCTGCATGGCGGTACAACCGCTGCCTTGCGCAGACAGGACAGTGGAGTCACTGAAGAAACATGAGTGACTACCAGCTGCAGAGGCCGACAGCAGGGCACCAATCGTAATTGAGACTGGCACACCTAAATGTGCACCCAGCGGGAATACAATCGGCATTGCAACCGCAAACAGTCCCCAGGAGGATGCAGTGGCGAAAACCAATGCTGCCATCACCAGGAAAATCACAGCCGGGAACATCTTGGCTGACAACCAGGGCGCAACCGTTTCGATGACATACTGTGTCAGACCCAGCTGGTCGTTGACGTTTTTCAGCATGAAACCGGCAATAACAGTCGCCAGTGGCAGCATCATGATTTTGATACCATCGTAAACGGCTTCAAACATGGTGTTGGCCGGCATCAGACGCTGTACGCCGTACAGGCACATGGTGAAAATCATGGCAACGAAAACTCCTGCCAGCAGGTCGATATCGAAGTACCAGCTTGCCGCGACCAGCACGACCATCGGCAGGACAAAGTTCAGTACGCCAATGGTTGAATTCGGATGTGGTTTCACATCTGCGCCCAGTGCGATATCGATACCACCTTCAGGTTGAACCTGACCATTCTGCGCACGCTTTTCTGCCGCTTTCATGGCTCCGAGATCCGGAATCTTACCCAGAGCGACCAGCAGGACCACCAGCAGGGTTACCCAGCCGTACGCCATATACGGAATTGCCTCAATATAAGCAGTGATGCCTTTTCCTGAAGAAGCAACATTATTGTCTTCAAGCAGCGAGCTGAAGAAAATCGCCCAGGTTGAAATCGGCAGCAGGATACAAACCGGCGCTGCAGTGGAATCAACCAGATAGGCCAGCTTCTCACGGGAGATCTGGTAACTGTCGGTGATGCGCTTCATGGAAGAAGAGATCGCAATGGCATTGAGGTAATCATCAATGAATACCAGAATACCCAGCACGAACGTCAGAATCATTGACTGTCGTTTGCTTTTGACTTTGGTCACCAGTGCTTCACTGAAGCTCAGGATACTGCCGCCTTTTTCCAGAATGGTGATTAAGCCGCCCATGAGGCCACAGACCAGAATCAGCCAGGCAATGGTTTCATCCATCATGACATCCATGGACATGCTGACGACGTTGCCGACGATCTGCTGCGGATCAATCATGATCAGGCCGGCCAGTGCGCCACTGAACAGGGCTTCGACCGTTCGGTGCGTCAGTAACGCTACGGCCAGAACAAAAAGTGTCGGCAACAGGCTGTACCAGCCATAAGCGGTTCCGGCCTCATGGGTATTACCAATCATGGTGAAGGTTCCGATGATGCCGGCAATCGCCAGAATCGCCGACATGCTTTTTACACTCGGCTTTTGTGGCGCATCGATTGTGGGTGTTTTCACTGTCATACAAGAATTCCTTTCTTATCTTTCAGTTATGCTGAATGAAGCATCCAGTCAACTTCCAGTGGCGTGACGGTTTTTTCAAAGTCCGCCAGTTCACGTTGCTTGCATGCTAGATAAAGCGAGATAAAGGGTTGCGGTAGGTACATCGACATTAGCTCGCTTGATGCAAGCTTTATGAGTGCGTCCGGCATGCGCAGAGGTAACTCTACCGCATTGTCGGCCAGTTGTGGTGGGCATTGCTCAAAAGTAAAACGTTCGCTGGCAAGCAGGCCAGCCAGAATCACTGATGCCAGAACGTAAGGGTTGACATCTGCGCCAGCGATACGATGTTCAATGCGGCGGTTATTGCTGTCACTCATGGGAATCCTGAGTGCAACCCCGCGGTGGTTTTCCCCCCAGTTTGCATGGGTTGGGGTATACATTGAAGCGGAGAATCTTCGGTATGAGTTCACACTCGGACACAGCAGTGCCATCGAATCAGGCATCATCGCCAGCATGGCGGCCAGAGTCTGATAATAGAAGGGGCTGGCTTGTCCTTGCGGATCGGAGAATAGGTTATTGCCTTCCGGATCAATCACGCTCAGGTGCATGTGTTTACCGTTACCGGCTTCATCGGCAAAAGGTTTCGCCATGAAGGTCACATCAAAATCATGTGCCTGGGCGACCTGACGAATCAGGCGCTTGGCCAGAATCACCTGATCACAGGCATCGACGACATCCTGCTGATGATTGAAGTTGATTTCAAATTGTCCGGGAGCAGATTCAGACAGCGCACCGGAAGTGTTCAGGCCCTGCTGGACGGCGGCGTCATTCAGATCACTCAGAAATGAAGAATAATCATCAAGATTTTCAACATTATAAACGTCAGAACGGTGTTCTCTGTCGTGGTGGACCGGGTTCAGCGGTGGCTGAATCCCACCCAAAGCATCCCGCTGTTTATCCAGCAGATAAAACTCCAGCTCGATTGCAACAACCGGGTACTGGCCTTTCTGATGGAGCTGGTCCAGCAGGTTCATCAGGACATTCCTTATGGAGAGCTCTGTCGGCTTTGTGCCGGACTCATCCATCATGGTCAGCATCACCTGTGCGACTTCAGGATTAAATGTAGGTGTCAGCGTCCCCGGAACCGGATAACAGATATGATCGGGTTCACCCAGTGCTTCTCCTAATCCTGCTTCCTCGACGACGTTACCCTCAATACTCAGTGAAATTGTCGAGAGAGGGAGATAAACCCCTTTTTCAATCTTTTCAACTGCTTCAATCGGAATTCGCTTGCCTCGCGGGGTGGCATTGATGTCTGTAAACAGCAGATCAACAAATTTCACCTCAGGCCATTTTTGTTTAAAATTTTTAACTTCTTCTTTAAATCCGTTCATTCACGAAACACCTCGCGTGGATACATCCTGTAACTTATATTTAACAGATGATCGAGAGATGGCAATAATTGTGCGCAAATTGTTCAAAATATCGAACGTCGATCAAATTTTAGTAACATTCTTGTAAATTACGGGTTGCATTTCATTCGTGCTCTAAGCTAGGTTTGTTCAATAAATCGAACACGAGTTGCAGGAGAGACTGAAAATGAACTCAACACAAACTGGCCCGGTTATTGGCGTTGTCTGCTGTAAAAAATCACTGGAAGGCTATGGCATTCAAAGTGTGAATGAGTTCTATCTCAATGCAGTGAAGCAGTTCGGGGCAAATCCGGTGCTGTTTCCTGCCGGTTCTTCAGCAGCGGAAATCAGGCAGCTGATTTCACTGGTGGATGGTGTGTTGCTGACAGGCAGCCACTCCAATGTCGCGCCGGGCCGTTACGGCGCTGAGCATGATGAGCCCAAAAAAGATGAAGGCCGGGATGCGCTGTCGTTCTCACTGATTGACACCTGCATTCAGCAAGAAGTACCGATTCTGGGGATTTGTCGTGGTTTTCAGGAAATGAATGTGGCGCTTGGCGGCACACTGCATCCGAAAGTTCATGAAGTGGCAGGGTTTCAGGATCATCGGGAAAGCCCTCTGAATGACATGGCAATGAAGTATGCTCCGGCGCATCCGGTAAATATTTCTGACAATGGCACCTTCGCGGAGTGGCTGGCGCCGTTGGATAACATTCAGGTGAATTCTTTGCACGGGCAAGGGGTGCGGCAGTTAGCTCCTGGTCTGACCGTGGAGGCCGTTTCACCGGATGGATTGATTGAAGCCTTTAGTTTAAAGGCACACCCGTTCTTCATTGGTGTGCAGTGGCACCCAGAATGGCAAGCGACGGAAAACCATTTTTCACGAATTTTGTTTGATCAGTTTATGATATCGGCTTCACAGCGAAGGAGCCTTAAAGATGGAATCAGAACTCATTGGTAAAAAAATTGCACAGCTGAGAAAAGAACACAAATTATCGCAGCGTGAACTGGCAGAAAAAGCAGACATTACCCACAGCGCGATCTCATCCATCGAGAACAGCAAAGTGAGTCCGTCCGTCAGTTCACTGCACAAGATTGTGAAGGTGTTCGATATGTCCCTGTCGGAGTTTTTCACGCAGGACCAGAAATTCGAAGAACGTCCTGTGGTGATCAAACCGGATCAGCTGATTGAAATGGGGAATGAACAAGTCTCTATGAAGCTGGTTTGTGATGGTCGGAAAGATCGGCAAATGGGATTTCTGATTGAGGTCTATCAGCCTCATTCAAGCACCGGACTGATTAGCATCAAACACGAAGGTGAGGAAAGCGGTACCGTTTTGGAAGGTGAAATTGAACTGGCACTGGGTGACAAAACTTATGTTATCCGCGAAGGGGAAAGTTACCTGTTCGATACCAGCATTCCGCACAAGTTTACAAACAATACGGACAAACTTTGCCGGATCGTCAGCGCACATACACCGGCGAGTTTCTGACGTCCCAACCTGAAAGGAAGGCGTATGAACACTCAACAGCAATGGACAGCACTGAAAGAGCAGATAGAGATTGAAAGCAGGGCATTCATTCATGGTGAATACCAGGATGCCCAAAGTCGCGACACCTTTGCGGTGATCAACCCGGCCACAGATGAACACCTTGCCGATGTTGCCCGTTGTGATGCAAAGGATGCCGCAGTTGCTGTTGAGATGGCAAAAAGCGCCTTCCAGCGTGGTGACTGGCAGTTCCAGAGTCCGGCTCAGCGAAAAGCGGTGTTACTGGCATTCGCTGACCTGATTGAACAGGACCGTGAGACCCTGGCGCTGCTGGAAACACTGGATACCGGTAAACCCATCAGTCACAGTTTCAGTACAGATATTCCGGGCGCGGCGTCTGCCATTCGCTGGTACGCCGAAGCCATCGATAAAACCTACGGTGAAGTGGCAACCACGGAAGTGAATGTCCACGCGTATATTACCCATCAGCCTATTGGCATCGTTGCCGCCATTGTTCCCTGGAACTTTCCGCTCTGGCTGGCCTGCTGGAAGCTGGGTCCGGCGCTTGCAGCCGGAAACAGTGTAATTCTGAAACCGTCCGAAAAATCACCGCTCACGGCAATTCATCTTGGCAAACTGGCGAATCAGGCTGGGATCCCTGCCGGTGTGTTCCAAGTGCTGCCGGGCTATGGCCATGAAGTTGGCGACGCTCTGGCTCGTCATGAGGATGTCGACTGCATCACTTTCACGGGCTCAACCCGCGTTGCAAGTCAGCTGATGATCTGCTCCGGTGAGTCCAACATGAAGCGTGTCTGGGCTGAAGCCGGCGGGAAAAACGCCAATATCGTTTTTGCGGATTACAAGAATCTGGATAAAGCCGCAGCAGAAACCGCATCAGGCTGTTTTTACAACCAGGGCGAAGTCTGTGTCGCCGCAACCCGGTTGCTGGTTCATGAAAGCATCAAAGATGCGTTCGTCGAGAAAGTCATTGCCGCTTCCAAAGCATTCACACCCAAAGATCCGCTGGATCCGACTTCTGCCATGGGCGCGCTGATCGATCAGGAGCATAAAGCAAAAGTGCTCGGTTATGTCGCGACAGGGGAAGCCGCAGGTGCCCGTGTTTTATGCGGAGGCGATGTTGCCGGTCAGGGCGCATTTGTATCACCAGTAGTGCTGGGCGATGTCAGCAATGATATGGCGGTGGCCCGCGAAGAAATCTTTGGTCCGGTGCTTTGTGTGATTCCGTTCCGCACCGAAGCAGAGGCGATTGCGATAGCCAATGATTCACCGTACGGGCTGGGGGCTGCGCTCTGGACTTCAGATCTGGATCGTGCACACCGGGTGGCGCGTCAGCTTCAGGCAGGATCCGTCTGGATCAATAACTATAACGAAGGCGATATGACAGTGCCGTTTGGCGGCTTTAAACAAAGCGGCAACGGTCGGGATAAATCACTGCATGCGCTGGAGAAGTTCACCGAGGTGAAAACAACCTGGCTTCGTCTTGAGTCGTACTAAAAGGAGTTTACTGTGATTCAACATACTGGTTCTTATTACGCCTCAACGGCGAACTTTACACGCGAATTTCCAACCCTGACAGACAACATTGAATGTGACATCTGTATTGTCGGTGCGGGGTTCAGCGGACTCTCATCCGCGCTGCATCTGGCTCAGAAAGGCTTCAAAGTTGTTGTGCTGGAAAGTGCAAAGGTGGGCTTTGGTGCGACAGGCCGTAACGGCGGTCAGATCGTCAACAGTTACAGCCGTGATGTCGACGTGATTGAAAAACGTTATGACAAAAAAACGTCGGATGCGCTCTGCAACATGATTTTTGAAGGTGGCGATATCATTCGCGGCCTGATTGAAGACCACAACATTGACTGTGATTACAAGCAGGGCGGTCTGTTCACTGCGCTGAACACTAAACAGGTCGAAGGGCTGAAACACCACAAAGCCAACTGGGAACGCTACGGAAATAAAGACCTGAGAATGCTCGACAAAACCGAGCTGCAAACCATGGTCGGCACCGACGTTTATGAAGGTGGTCTGCTGGACATGCGGGGCGGTCATATTCACCCGCTGAAACTGGCGCTGGGCGAAGCCGAAGTGATACTGGGACTCGGCGGTCAGATTTTTGAACAGTCTGCTGTGACGCGTATTGAAAAAGGTGCAAAACCTGTTGCGCATACGGCTCAGGGTTCAGTCAAAGCACAATATCTGGTTTTGGCGGGCAACGCTTATCTGGGCGGACTGGCACCCAATATCAGCAATAAAGCGATTCCTTGCGGCACTCAGGTTGTGACCACAGAACAACTGACTGATGCACTGTGTGACGAACTCTTGCCGCAGCGTTACTGCGTGGAAGACTGCAATTACCTGCTGGATTATTTCCGCATCACTGCGGACAACCGCATGCTCTTTGGTGGCGGTGTGGTTTACGGGGCCCGTGATCCTGAAAACGTGGAAAAACTGATCCGTCCGAAGATGGAAAAGGTCTTCCCGCAACTGAAAGGCGTCAAACTGGACTTTGCCTGGACCGGTAACTTCCTGTTGACCTATTCCCGGATGCCTCAGTTCGGCAGCTTTGCCGACAATATTTATTACCTGCAAGGATACAGCGGCCATGGCGTGACTTGTACGCATCTCGCCGGCAAATTGCTGGCAGAAGCGCTGACCGGACATGCTGAGCGTTTTGATGCATTCGCGTCTCTGCGTCATTACGCCTTCCCGGGCGGGCGTCATTTCCAGGTGCCGTTTACGGCGCTTGGGGCCGCTTACTATAACTTACGCGACAAGCTCGCCATCTAAGGAACGGAAAAGGAAGAGAACCATGTCTAAGACAGTGACTTTTGCTTCAGTGCAGCTTGCGATGTCATGGGATATCGACAATAACCTGAAAAAAATTGGCGACGCAGTCAGAGAAGCGGCTGCAAAGGGTGCCAACGTCGTTGTATTGCAAGAGCTTTTTGCCGCCCCTTACTTCTGTAAAGAGCAGGTTGCCCGGTATTTTGATCTGGCGGAAGAAACCGACAGCAGTCCGTTGATCAATCACATGAGCCAGCTGGCCCGCGAATACAATGTAGTGATCCCTGTCAGTTACTTTGAGAAATCCGGCAACAGCTTTTTTAATTCTCTGGTGATGATCGATGCCGACGGTACCGTCCTGGAAAACTACCGTAAATCCCATATACCGGACGGTCCGGGTTACAGCGAGAAATTCTATTTCAGCCCCGGCGATACCGGCTTCAAAGTGTGGGAGACCCGTTTTGGTAAGTTTGGTGTCGGGATCTGCTGGGATCAGTGGTTCCCTGAGCTGGCGCGTTGTCTTACTTTAGCGGGGGCAGAAGCGATTTTCTATCCGACGGCGATTGGTTCTGAGCCACAGGATCCGACGCTGGATTCCCGTGATCACTGGCAGCGCACCATGCAGGGCCATTCCGCAGCAAACCTTGTCCCTGTGATTGCTGCGAACAGAACCGGTGTTGAAACCGATGACGGGATTGAAACCACTTTCTATGGTTCGTCATTCATTACCGATCACACCGGGAAGAAACTGGCAGAAGCGGGCCGGGATGAAGAAACCATCATCTACGCGACGATCGACCTCGAAGTGACCGCAAAAGCCCGTTACAGCTGGGGATTGTTCCGAGACCGTCGTCCGGATCTGTATGGTCGGATCAACTCACTGACCGGTAAACACTGATCAGTAAAAAATATACACAGAAATGGACAGGAAGTTTGCCATGGAATTACAGGGCACCCCTTCACAAGATGGTTTTTATTTTCCTGCGGAGTTCACGCCGCAGGAACAGGTTTGGCTGGCATGGCCGGAGCGGCCTGACAACTGGCGTGATCATGCGAAGCCAGCGCAGCATGCTTTTGTTCAGGTTGCGACGGCCATCAGCCAACATACGAAAGTATGTGTCGCCGTCAGCACCAACCAGTATCTGAATGCAACCTTGTTGCTGCCAGAAGCAGTCGAGGTGGTTGAAATGCCCTTGAACGACGCCTGGATGCGGGATATCGGTCCGACCGTGGTGATCAATGCTCAGGGTGAGCGCCGGGGGATCAGCTGGCAGTTCAACGCCTGGGGTGGTGAGGTTGATGGTCTGTATGTCCCCTGGGACGATGACGATGCTGTCGCAGTACGTATTTGCGATCATCTCAATATGGATTACTACCGGGCGCCTTTCGTCCTGGAAGGCGGGGCAATTCATACCGATGGGGAAGGTACCCTGTATACCACGGAAGAGTGCCTGTTATCGGCGGGTCGAAATCCGCATCTGTCCAAAGCCGAGATTGAAGCCTGTCTGGCCGATTATTTGTCGATCAGTCAGGTGATCTGGCTGCCTGACGGATTGTTTAATGATGAGACCAACGGCCATATCGATAATCTGTTACACGTGATTGCGCCGGGTGAAGTGGTTCTGAGCTGGTGCGATGATCCGAACGATCCGCAGTATGACATTTCGCGTCGTGCGCTGGCTGTACTGGAAAACAGTACGGATGCCAAAGGCCGTCCGATTCGGGTGCACCGGCTGCCGATTCCGGGACCGCTTTATCTGAGTGAAACAGAAGCTGCGGGGATTGCACCATCTGACGGGATGAAACGCGAAGCCGGAGAACGGTTAGGGGGCTCCTATGCCAACTTTCTGATGTGTAATCAAAAAGTGTTCCTGCCGCTGCTTGATTCAGCCCGTGACCAGCAGGTCATTGATATCCTGCAGGCGGCATTGCCGGATTACGAGATTATTGGTGTTCCGACCCGTGAAGTTTTACTGGGCGGCGGCAATATTCACTGCATTACGCAGCAAATACCGACGGCCAACAATATTTAACGCACTTGCCAGCCCATCACGCTGACAAACCCGATAGAAAGAAAAGGTTTTACTATGCAGCAAATTCAAAATCGTAATTTGCTCGCCTTCCTGTGCGAGCCGTCTGACACTTCGCTGGCTGTGACGAACCCGGCGACCGGTGACGTGCTGTGTCATATCCCGACTCAGAATGAAGCGGAGATTGTTTCTGCAATCGAGCGGGCGCATGTTGCTCAGAAAGCCTGGGCAAAAACCAGTGCCAAGGCACGCTCGGCGATTCTTCGCCGCTGGTTTGAACTGGTGATGGAAAATCAGGCCGACCTGGGTCGTCTGATGACGCTGGAACAGGGCAAGCCGCTGGCAGAAGCCAAAGGTGAAGTCGCTTACGGCGCCAGTTTTATTGAATGGTTTGCTGAAGAAGCCAAACGGACGTATGGCGACAGCATTCCGGGGCCAACGGCCGATAAGCGTATCGTGACGGTGAAACAGCCGATTGGAGTGGCATGTGCCATTACGCCATGGAACTTCCCGATTGCCATGATTACCCGCAAAGCAGCCCCGGCTCTGGCCGCCGGATGCAGCTTTATCTGTAAGCCTGCAAACCAGACGCCGTTGTCTGCTTATGCTGTGGCAGAGCTGGGTTATCAGGCGGGAATACCGCGTGACTTGCTGCAACTGGTAGTGAATGCCTCTTCCAGCTTGGTGGGCCAAGTGTTTACCGACAGTCCGCTGATCCGCAAGTTGTCTTTCACCGGTTCGACCCGTGTGGGCAGTTTGCTGATGAAGCAATGTGCCGACAGTATTAAACGGACTTCGATGGAACTGGGCGGTAATGCACCCTTCATCGTGTTTGACGATGCAGATATTGATCTGGCAGTTACCGGCGCGATGGCGTCGAAGTTCCGCAATGCCGGTCAGACGTGTGTCTGCGCCAACCGTTTCTATGTACACGACCGCGTGTACGATGCTTTTGTCGCGAAATTCAAAGCCGCGGTAGAGACCCTGAAAGTCGGAAACGGACTGGATGAAGGCGTAACGATCGGGCCTGTCATTGATACGTCGGCCAAAGAAAAAATCATGCACCTGACGGATCATACTGTGGCTCAGGGCGCCACTTTGGTGACTGGCGGGCAGCAATTGGAAGGGCTTTTCGTTCAGCCGACGATTCTCGCCAATGTTCGTCATGACATGGATATCGTGCAGGAAGAAATTTTCGGCCCGATTGCACCTGTGATCCGTTTCAGCAGTGATGAAGAACTGATTGAGATGGCGAACGATACCATTTACGGGCTGGCGTCTTACTTCTACAGCCAGAACATCAACCGGATCTGGAAAGTGGCAGAAGCGCTGGAATACGGCATGGTTGGCATCAACGAAGGCATGATCTCAACAGAAGTGGCACCGTTTGGCGGTGTGAAACAGTCCGGCATCGGCCGCGAAGGGGCGAAGCAGGGCATCGACGAATATATGGATATTAAATACCTCTGCTTTGGCGGTATTCAGGCATAAGGAAGGTGAGTGATGAGTAATCAAACTTGGCAAACACGTAAGCAGCAAGTGATCGCACAAGGCATGGGCAATCTGAGTCCGATTTATGTTGAGAAAGCGAAAAACGCTGAAATCTGGGATATCGAAGGGAATCGTTTTATCGATTTCGGTTCTGGTATCGCAGTGAATAATACCGGTCATTCGCATCCGCGTATCGTGGAAGCGGTGAAAGCACAGCTGGATAATTTCTCTCACACCTGTGCCATGGTGACACCATATACCGCTTTTGTGGAACTGGCAGAGCAACTGACCGAACGTGCGCCGGGTGAGTCGGCGAAAAAAGCAGTCTTCCTGACGACCGGGGCGGAAGCGGTTGAAAACGCGATTAAAGTCGCACGTGCGCACACCAAACGCAGCGGTGTGATTGCGTTCAAAGGGGGCTTCCATGGCCGGACCAACATGACGATGGGCCTGACCGGCAAGGTCGCCCCCTATAAAACTGGCTTTGGTCCGTTCCCGGGCGAGATTTACCATGCACCTTATCCGAATGCATTTCATGGCATCAGTATTGAAGACAGCTTGCAGGCCATTGCGGATCTGTTCGCCTGCGATATCGAGCCATCCCGCGTGGCGGCAATTATCTTTGAACCGGTGCAGGGTGAGGGCGGTTTTTATCAGGCGCCGCCGGCCTTTGCGCAGGCACTGCGTGCACTGTGTGACAAACACGGGATCGTTCTGATTGCAGATGAGATCCAGACTGGTTTTGCCCGGACCGGGAAACTGTTTGCAACGGAATATCTGGGGATCGAACCGGATCTGATGACGATGGCAAAAGGTATTGCTGGTGGCTTCCCGATTTCTGCGGTTGTCGGTAAAGCTGAGATCATGGATGCTGCGGGTCCGGGTGGCCTGGGTGGTACTTATGCCGGTTCTCCGCTGGGCTGTGTCGCAGGTCTGGAAGTGCTCAAAATCATTGATGAAGACCAATTGTGCCAGAAAGCGCTGAATATCGGTGAAGTGATGACCAGTCACTTCCGTGCACTTCAGTCAGATTTCCCGGTGATTGGTGATGTGCGAAACCTGGGTGCCATGATTGCGGTGGAATTTGTTGACCCGAAAACTGGTGCGGCGATGGCTGAACTGACCAAGTCGCTGGTGGCACAGGCGCGGGAAGAAGGCGTGATTCTGCTGTCCTGCGGTGTGAAAGGGAACGTGATTCGATTCCTTCCGGCACTGACCATCGAAGATGATGTGATGGCAGAAGGGATTGAGAAAGTGAAAAAAGCGCTGGCTGCTTTGGTTTAATTCATGCGTTTCAGTTGAACGAAAGAAAAGGGCATACGAAGGTGTGCCCTTATTATTCAGGACGAGATAATCGAACATTAATAATTAAAAACATATCGGTGAAAATTGGCAGCTAATCCGATATAAGTGATATTACGCAGGCTTTCATTTTCTCCTGCGATATTCATGACGATTTTATATTGCTCTCCTTCTACTGGCCCCCCATTTCTTACAGTTGCCTGATTGGATGAAATGAATACAACAGGCGGATCATTTTCATCTTCCATCAGCGTACCACTGCCTCCTTCTAATACATTCAGATGCGGCGAACGTTTACTGGTTACCCGAACCAGGTTAAATAAAATTTCTTGCATGAGATTTACCTTTTACACAGATGAATAACTGTTGTTAGAACACGGAAGGAAAGATGTTCACTTCTGTGTCATAACTTTTCTAGCATGGTCTGAGATAACAACGTACACCTTGAATGGCAAACCGACTTTCTTTGTAAAAGGTAATGAATAGAAAATCTGCCGGAAATCGAATGGGTCAACGCATATAAAAAACAGGCATACCGAAGTATGCCTGTTGATGAGAAAAGAATTTGTACTGAGTTGTTTATTTAAACTCAGCTTTCCGCATCCGATTCAGCACTGCCATCACGTCAACTACGCGCGGCTTGGCAAAATCACCATAGTTCGGCATGGTGCGGAACCAGTCCTGATGCAGCATCTTAGCAAAGGCTTTGACCGGTTGTTTTTCCCAGCCTTTCATCATAGCCAGCTGGCACCACAGCCAGCCGATGGCATGTAACTGACTCGCATCGGTAATCTGTTCCAGCGCCTGCAGATCCACAAACTCACGGCCAAAGCGCAGCCCTTGCTTGTTCTTCACCTGAATCCGGAACTTGCCTTCTTCCAGTTGCGCCTGTAACCCGGAGCGGTTCAGCTGACGGGTACGCGGACGCTCAATGGTATCGCTGCCTTCCGGCTGGCGTTGTGTTGGGTGAGACTGCACCACGATCTTTGCTTTAGCTGTGACGTCGACGGCTTCGTAACTGTGCATCTGAATCACGGTATCAGCTACGTCCAGATAGTCACCAGAACCCCCCATGACCAGCATGACAGATGTATTCAGGTGGTTTCTCAGCAGTGCAATACGGTCAACCAATGGTGTAATTGGTTCATCGTCTTTTGCAATCAGCGCCTGCATCCGTTCATCACGGATCATAAAGTTCGATGCAGAGGTGTCTTCATCGATCAGCAGGGTCTGAGCGCCAGCTTCGAGAGATTCCTGCAACCAGGCAGCCTGCGAGGTTGAACCCGAAGCATTTTGGGTGCTGAAACACGTGGTGTCTTTGCCCATTGGCAGATTGCTGATGTAAGGTGACAAATCCACACTGTGCACACAACGGCCATCTTCAGCGCGGATTTTGGTTGCTGTCTCATCGGTCACCACATATTCACGGCCGTCGCCCGGGATATGGTCATACACAGCATTTTCAACCGCATTCAGCAAAGTTGATTTACCGTGGAAGCCGCCACCGACGATCATGGTGATCCCGGTCGGAATACCCATCCCGCGGAGTTTACCTGCATGCGGTGCTTCCAGTTCGACGGCCAGTTCGTCCGGACTTCTGAAGGTGACTGCATCCGGCATGGGCTGATCGCTGTTGCCCGCCAGTCGCGGCAAGACACTGTTATCGGCGACAAAGGCAATCAGGTTCTTGTCTTTCAACTGCGCACGCAGAGCGACCTGATCTTCGACCGTTTCACAGTGACGGCGCAGATCTTCCATCGGCAGCTCACGGGCAATGGTGGCACGACGGATAATTTTCGGCAGGGTAAACGTCAGCAGGTTCAATGTTTTCTTGGCAATGATGGTTCGACCGTCAGCAGGCAGATCAACACGGAAACGCAGCTCAATGGCATCGTCATCGAAAACGACTGCAGTGCGATCCAGGACAGCCTGACCCGGACGGTCAATCTGAATCTCGTTCACTTCTTTTGCCAGTTCAGCAAACTGACGGGCAATAAAATCACGCGCCGCACGCTGATAATCTGCCGACTGTTCTTTCAGCCAGGCCAGATCCGTCAGCGACCATTGTCGGCGTGCACGCACACGGGTTGCCGGTGCGAACGGATCCGATTGCGGGATATCGATAAAGAAATCGTAATCAACAAAGTTGTACTGACCACGCAGGCTGGAGTAGCTGCGGTAATTGCGTCGGTCGATTTTTTTGAGTCTGGCTTCCAGTAAGTCCATAGGGTCTCGATATCACTGGCTAAATACATTGGGGGCAGGAGTTTACACCAAAGTACGCGGATGTGCATGTAATTCAGTGATCTTGGTCTCGCTTTATCGCCTTTGCAACCATGGTCTAATGTTTCCTGTCGTTTTTTTCAGACAAGGTGAACAGCATCATCACAGACATGCACGGGACATGCGTTGAAAGGAGTCAGTATGTTTGAAATTATCGCAAAGACATCGGAATGGGTGCTGCTCACCGTCGGGCTGATCTTGCTCCTGACCAGTATGGTGACTTACGGTCGGCGGACCAAAGACTGGGGTGGGTTAGCCACCATGTTTTTCAAGCGCATCAGCATGACCGCTAAAGAATACAATTTCTACCGTCTGGGTGTCGCCTCGGTAGTGCTGGGCATTCTCATTCGTATGGTCAATCTGACCTTGTGGCCCTGACCCTGCCTTGAGCGAAAACTTGCCAGAGGCTGTGATTTATCGCACACTTGCCGCTCAATTGGTATCCGTAACAAAAAGGCGAGCATCATGGCCTCTACCGCAGCAGCATTGCACATTCTGGTGAAACATAAAGAACAGGCTGACGATATTCTCAATCAGCTAAAGAAAGGCGCCAAGTTCCAGACGCTGGCAAAGAAATATTCTACCTGTCCATCCGGTAAACGCGGTGGTGATCTCGGTGAATTCCGCAAAGGCGCCATGGTCCCGGCATTCGATAAAGCTGTTTTTACCGGCAAAGTGCTTGAGCCGATTGGCCCGGTGAAGACCAAGTTTGGGTATCACGTCATCAAGGTTTTATATCGGACTTAAAAAGCCTTTTAACTTCATTGGCTTATATCTGTTCTGAAAATAGCTGGGGCAGAATTGGGGCAAATTAGCTCATGTTCCGCTTCAGCTCATCAAGCGCACGCCATGCCTTTTCATTTTCAGAACGCGAGCCTTTCTCCATCCATTTACCGTACACTTTTGCAATCATCATGAAGTTTGCGTGACCCATTTGTTCGGCTAAATAGGAGGGATTCACGCCTGCTGTCAGCATCCAAGACGCATATGTGTGCCTCAACTGGTAAACCCTTCGATATCTGATCCCTGCGCGTTTGCAAGCCGTTTGCCAAAGTTTGGTCACAGTGATGCGAGACATGAACGGGTTCTTCGTTGATTTTTGGGTAACATTTGGGCTGAAGACAAAACGCAATCGCTCTGAGATCAGCGTTTTATCACTGAGTTCGACTTCGAAATCTTGTTCAGGTTTTAAAAAGCTGATCTCTTGCTGGCTGCGAAGCGCAGCAATTACGGGCGGTAACATGTTCACCATTCGGCTTTTGTCTGTTTTTGGTGTTTTCAAGCCTCTGCTGTCACTGACTGCCCGACGTACCATGAGTGTGCCAGATGTAAAATCGATGTCCTCCCAGGCAAGCCCACACACTTCACCAATACGTAACCCGGTGTATGCAAGTATTGTGATGATATTGCGATGTTGCTCAAATCGACAGTTGTCTACAGCGCGTTGAAACTCTTCAAAGGAGAATGGATCTGGATCTTGTTCAGGTTGTTTTACCTTATTTAAGCAGGAAGAAAAATCTTCGAATATGTATTCATGTAACAGCAAGTGATTGAGAAACCCTTTCACAACGGAGAGATATGAGTTGATAGTTCTGGCTGTTCGGCCTTTGCTGATTTCGTTTCGCCAAGTCGTCACGCTCAGTTTTGTTAAAGTTGCGGTGGTTCTGTTGCCGCCATACAGCTTTACGCATACTTCAAGACACTTCTCATAACGGACATAAGTTGAAGTCCGAATATCAGTTTTTTTGATACATAAGTACTCATTCGCAAGATCATCGATTCTCGCTAACTTCTTTTTTCCCTGGGCTTTGGATGAATTAGGGAAGTGCTCAGCATAGTTGAAGCTACCAATGGCAATTTCATGCTTGATCGCGGCCAGTTTCCCGGCCGCGAATTTGATATTCTGTTTCGTAGGGCGAAGGTTCAGCGTTTCCCGGCAACGCTGATGGTTGTGAGAAAAGCTGATACGAAGCGATTTGCCGTGAATTTCCACTCCTGACGGTAGTTTTTCATTGCTCATCGTGCACCTTCAATCAAGCGGTCGAATTCATCAAGATTGATGTACCAGCGGCCCATGCGTTTTTCGACAACGCGGCCAACAGGTAAATCACCTCGTTCAATTTTTCTGCGGATTGCTTTCACAGTGTGGCCTGTAAACTCGGCACCTTTGGTGATCAGCATCCATTTACTTCTATGATGGGTCATTGGTCGTTACCTTTGGTTGTGTAGATGAGCCGTTCCAGGCTTTGGTCGTTGTATTCGAAACTTTGCACCTGCTTGAGAGAGTAGGGCGATTGATTAAGTCGCCATGCTCCATAATGGGCGCTTTTAGGTTGCGTGATGTAGGCAATGGCAACTCGAGATAGGTAGTTGACGCAGGGTTTCTTTCGGTAACCTCCATTCAAAGAGGTTATGGGTAATGTTACGATTAAGGAAGGGACTTTGATTCACGCAGCATTTTTTACATGATTACACTTAGGAGAAATCCATAAACATTCCTCTCGCAATTTAGTACCTATAGCTGCAGATGTTTGGCAAACATTGACTTCTTTTCGCCAGTCTTTGAGTATCGTTATAAATATCGAAGTCCTAATCAAGGATAAGCTGTGTTGTTTCTCTTAAAAAATTTATAATTCAGACTTGCATAATATGTTCGTATAGTGATAACTATATGTTTCATTTTTGATTAGCCTAAGTACGATAGAATAATGGGTGAATACAAAAAGTTTTGTTTAAATCTGTAATGTCTAGCTCTTGCTTTTCAAAAGAAGAATAAATGGTAAGTGTATTAGATTTTTTGATTCCAATAACACCAGCAGTAAACCAAACCTTTATAAGCTCCTCAAAATTAATCAACCTATCGGTATGAGCTTCATCATCAGGGTGACTGTTTGGTCTTGCAAGTAGATAGTTTGAAATCGAATCTTTACAGTTTTGAGGAAGTTCAGATAGTGTGAATTCCTTTTGAGTAATATTAGATAAACTATCTAAATAGTCTTTTATATAAGGGTAAATACTCTGCCACTCCTTAACTAATGCATTTTTTCTTTTGGAATAATACTTTTCTTCTGCTTCTAGAACGATATCTTGATTTAGTTCAACTTCCCCGTCACATTCAGATAAGCACGAGTTGACAAAGTCAATTGCATCTCTTGGCCTTAGCATAGTTCTATCAATGATGAACTCATCAGCTTTAATATCATTAACACTAAAATTAAATACATCAGAGAAATTAACAGTTTGAGTTGAGCGGTATTGGTCTTTGATAAGTTGATTAATTCGTAAATCTAAAATCTTCCTAATTTCCATCTTATTCCAAGAGATTGCATATATTAATGATTGATCCTTTTCATCTTGACGAAGATTATTTCGATATATTCCCATTAGAATATCCGTTCTTATTGAAATAAGAATTTTAACAGATTTAACATCTAATAACTCTTTGAATGCTTCTAGCAAGGCATTGATAAAATCATAGCGGATACCACTGGAACTCAGCCAAGACTTATCTAGATCGTCAATACTTATAACTACTCTAATTTGTTGCTTATTGTCTGAAAACTCTTCTCTTATTACTTTGATTAGTTCCTTTTGTTTTCTTATAAGTTCTCGACTTACATAACTCGAAGTCTCTCTTTGGACTTTCTGCATACTTTCATCTGTTACCTTACCCGTGGATTGAAGAAATTCAAAGCTTACTTTTCCTGAAAGTTCACTTTGCATCTTTTCAGTTATCTCAGTTACAACATTATCATTAAAGAAATTGTCTTTGTATGATTCGAGGTATTCCTTTACGATGTCAGGCTTATATGGCTTTTTGCTCGCATTTCCTAATTCGCTAATGTAATCAAAGAAACTGGCATATGAAGAACGATAAAGTTGGTTTATAACTTTCACCAATAAAACATGTAACCAAAGTGATTTGTAAAAAACTCTTAAATCAATGCCATTTTGTACGAGTTCAGAGACAAATCTATTATTGTTAATATGTTCAAAAACGGTATTCTCTGCTTCTATTGTGTCATGAACTTTTACTCCACCGTAGGCAATGATTTGCTTGAGGAGAGCGGTCTTACCACTTCCAGTTCTTCCAACAATTACTCTTCGTGTAAAATCTGGATTTTCATTGCTAGAGTCAAAGTTGACGATCCCTTTAAATACATCTGATTTATAGAAGCATGACTCTAGAAATGAGTCAGTTTCAGCATCTAAATTACCAATGATTGCATTTTTTCTAAACTTGTAAGAGGACATAATTATTAACCATATGTGAATATTTTAAAGTTTAATTATGGAATCGCCTTTTGATGATGGCATAAATATTCACATGGTTGCATGATCACTGTCTCATTCCAGGAAAATATCAAATCAGGCTGAATTTTATTATTAAAGTTAGAAACTATTGATTTGAATTTCTACAAGCTAACGATTCAGACAGGGCAGGCTGATAGCCGGACCACCTCTCAACTCCGGCTTGCTCTAAAGCTGTCAGAATGGCGTCTCGGTTTCGAAGGTAATTGGCTTCTTTGGCCGTGATTTGGACCATCATTTCTGGTCTAGGCTGGCTTATCTGTGGTGTAAGCCCGGCGTTCTGTTCCGCGGTAAAAAGAGCTGCTTTGCCTTTGGTGAGGCTTTCTGCGATCGCATCGCTTTTGTGTCCATCCATCGGTTTATTGGATACAGATTTGGTTGCAGCTTCTCGCTGAATGCGCTCTTGCTCGGCCTTCAGACGTAATTCTTCGTTCGCTTTATGCTGGTTGATGCGCTGATCAACGACTGACTGAAAAGCCAAAGGTTCAAGGAACGCGATTTGCGGCCAGTCGTTAAACAGGAACTGATAATCGCCAACGGTTGATTCCAGATAGCCTTTATTACCCATTGCGCGCTGATGGTGCTGATTGGCTTCAACTTTGGCTTCCGCTACTGCGGCAGCGGCTGCATCTTTCAGACTGGTGACAGTCTTTTTGCCCTTCATTGCATCGGTTACGGAGACAGTGACTTCCGGCTGTTGGGCATTAATCTCTGCAATTAACGCGATCCGGTGTTGGTGTATTTCATCGATGGCTTTCTTCAGGATTTCTTTACGGATTTGTTCTTTGCGCGCTTTTACCTGCTTGTCTGTCGCCAGACGGGCCTGCCGGATTTGCTCGCTGATGAATTTCAGGTCTTTGACGAAAGTGTCTATGTCCTGAACTTCTCCCAATACTTGATCTGCCAGGCTATTGATCTTGTCTTCTGCGCCCTTGAACACTTTTACCATGCTTTCCGCGTTGGCGAAGTCCTGATCGGTTTTGATGGGTTGCTTTGACTTTTCAACGAGTGATTCAGCGGCTTCTTTGAAAACGTTCAGGTTTGAGGTGAGCGACAAGCCATTCATTCGGTAGGAGATAGCCGGTAACTCGCGAATCGCTTCAGCTTCCACTGTTTCCTTTTCTGGTTCTGGCTGATAACTGGCTAAATCAATCATGAATTGCTGCCAGCCAGCAATTAAAGCAGCACGCCTTTCAGTGCGTGATTCATACCAGCAGAAAATGAAATTTTCACCTTCGTCGGGTTCGCTGCCATCTGTTAAATCGGAGCACACGAATATCGCCTTACCAGCACCAGAGACCAGCAGCTGCTGTTCCAACTGCCAGTAATAATGTGGCTCAAGTTTATTGGAGGCGACCGCCAAGGCGAGGTTTTCATTCCAGAGCTTGTGCTCGAATACAACATCATCCAGCATGGTGACACCATCGAAGCTGGCCAGCATCCAGTCATGTTCATCACTGATTGCCGTTGCCGGGAATAGCTCTTCCCCGATGATTATCTCAACATGAGGGCGGGCGGCTTCTTCTGCTGCGTGTCCCTTATCAAAAATACGTTGTTGTGCGGGACTGGCTTCAGGCGCAACACCAGTTGCTTTGATTCGAAGCAGGTCAGCGCGAGACATATATTTGCTCGCGTTCATCATGGCCGGTGCTTCGCTGGCTGTCATTTTAGTTTGGCGTAGGGCATGCCATTCCTGGCTGCCCTGAGTGACGTTGATGACTTTCATGCAGCTTCTCCTTGATCAATGTTCCGGATAGCGGCTTTCTGGCCGTCGGTGAGGGTGCCTTTGCTTTCGATTTTGGTGATCAGCTGTTCAGCATTCATTTTTCCGGCCTCAATGGCTGCCGCCCACTGGGTGAAATTTGCTTCGAAGTGAGCAGCAGGGTATTCAGGCTTATCGGCGATCAGTTGTTTCTCTGGTTTTGGCTGGGTTGGGGTGATATCCCGCTCAAAGTGGATATCTTTGCCTTCCATTTCTTCTGCTGTTGGTTGTTGACCGATTTCTGGCCATGCTTTGCGAAGAGCTTGTGCTTCAGCACATTTAGCTAATTGTGCGAAAGGTCTTTTTTGCCACATTGCATTAGGAGCCTGGCTGTATCGTCCCGAAGTTGCGTAATTCTCCAACCAATATTCCTTTGCTGTAAAAGCAACCGAAAGACCATTCACAACTTTGAAGACAGTGATTTTGCACCATTCTGGATAGGTCGCTGGTACTGGTTTGCCATCTTTGTCTTTGAACTCTGTCGATATCGTTGGACCGAATTCAGGCTCAGTTCCGCCAGCATAGCTCCCACTTCTATCAGCTTGAATTCGGTATAGGCCAATGCCCGGCATGACAACATCACGCCATACGTTGTTGCCAGTTTGAGGATCCTTTACGTTCATCGGTACGATATGAACTGGTTTCTGAAGTGGGTCCAGCTCTCTGGCTTTGCAGTAGTCAATTACCATTAAAACTGAATCATCCTGAGAACCAGGATAAACACTGTTTTTAAGCGCAGACCAGGTTGATTCATCAATACCGCGCTTGGCGACTAAGGGAAATCTTTCTTCAAATGGGACGGTAGGTGTCATGGTCGTTACCTCATAAGCGCCGCTGGTAACGGCGCTTTCGTGAATGTTTGGTCGTTAGGTATTAGGCTGCGGTGCGAGTTTCTGCATCAAAGGCTGTTTTGATTTCTTCAATGCTGTATTCAATGAAACTGTCGAGCGCTTCGAGCATGAAGGCTTGGTGGGCCATAAGGTTTTGAGCGTTGTGGTTTGTGCTGTCTGGTTCATGACAGGCAACAAACTTAATCAGGCCGTCAACGAGACTTTTACCGTGAACAAGATGTTCACCCACGTAGTAATCAACAAAGTCGGAGAAGGAGAGGCCAGCAAATTCCCGGTTGTTGATAATGCGCTTTTTGCCATCGGCGATATATTGGTCAAATGCATTATCACGTTGATCTTGCAGATCAATTTGCGACTGATGTTGGTTTAATTGGCTTGTGAAGTAATTGCCTGTGTTTAGCGTCATGATATAATCCTTTTGTTTGATGGCGTTCTTCATGTTGGTGATGCGTTGGCCAGCATGTTTGATGGCTACACTGTCGGTTTCTTGGTCGTTACTTTCAGTGTTTGCGCCTCAATCCTTCCATGCTTCGCAAAAGTCATGGTTGTTACCTCTGCAGGGGTGGTTCCCTGCTCGGATCGAGTTACTTGGTCGTTACTCGCTCCCCAACAGGCCCCGCTTATGCGGGGCTTTTTGGTATTAAGTGCCCGTCTTTCCGGGCTGTCAGGTTAGCTGCTCGTAAGAGCAGGGTCGTTTTTACCTCTGCAAGTTTCTTGGTCTTCAATAAAGCAGCCTGTACGTAAGCCGCTTTGTTGAACGCTGGTCTTTCCCAGCCGCCACGGCTTTGTTTAATGCCGAACTTCCGTATTGTTAAAGAGCTTATCAAACACATGAGTGCTTAACATGGTTTTAGTATAATCAATTAAACAATGTCAGCAAGTGTTTTTGTATAATAAGTTAAACAAAAATTTAAGTAATATAAAAAAACCTCACGATTGTGAGGTTTGATAATGATTTGAACTGTTGTTAGCTATACAAAGCACAATGCCAGATAACTTTTCCAAGTACATTAGCAGAAGTGGGGCTATCTAAGTGCTCGAGGCCAACAGAACAACGTTCAACAACATAAAGCCCATTAGTATCGTATTCATTGATAGATGTGTTAATGCCTATAAAGTCGCCCTTCTTGAGTCCTTCGTATGATTGATCAAGCTTGGTACAAATCACATCTGCTTCTTCTGGAAAGAGAGGAATCACGTTTAATTTAAAGAAGTTAACCACCTCATTATCATAGTTGATAAGCTCCTTCGCCTTTACTGCTCCCAGATCAGATAAGCTGTTTACGAAGTGAGGTTTCAATTTTGGCGGTTGCTTTTCAAATCTCGTATGACGAACAGAGGCTAAGTCATGTTCATCTTCTTCTCCGCTACCTAACAACCATTCCGGCGATACTTCAAGTAATTGAGCTAACTTGAGAGTATTCTCTCCATTAGGTTTTGTATCTCCGTTTACCCACATTGAAATGGTGGCTTTAGATGAACCTGTATAATTGGCAAGGTCAACCTGCTTTAGGGCTAACTGGTTCATACGCTTGGAAATGCGAGATGCCGTCACGGTACCTTTGGTCATAGCAAAACTGAATACCAGAATACTTTACCTATCACCCTGATATTTTTGGCATTATCCGCGGTGTATAGTTCATCTGGATATTCTCGATCGTTATAGCTTCTGATGCGAAGCCCGCCACCCGGTAATAAGTACAATAACTTTATACGCAGTAGACCATCATGGTTGATGGCATACATGCTTCCATCAATAATCATATTATCTGCAACATTTACGCCAACGACAGAACCGTCTGGTAATACTGGTTCCATGCTAGTCCCTGAAACTTTTACGCATGCAGCGCATTCAGGATCTACACGGGCTTTCTGTAATGTTGACTTTGCGAATCTTAGTTTTGGCCCTTTTCGTTCAAGAACTTCTGTTGCGCCTGTACCGGCCGCTAATTGGACATCCATAAAAAATGGTATTTCTACTTCATCATCGTTTAAAGAGGTGGATTTATCCCAGGTAGAGAAACCACCAACAGGAGTCGCATTTTGCTCGACACTTTGTGTCTTCTCTGGAATTTCTTGAAATTCTCCTCCAAGCAGAGCATCAGGTTCGATTTTCAAAAGCTTGGCAAGATTCAGTAGGTTCTTACCTGCAGGACGAGAATACCCGCTGCGCCAGAATGAGACAGTTCCTCGGGAAACCCCGACGGCTTTAACGATGTCTTTGGGCTTCAAGCCCAGTTCGGCCATGCGCCGATTGATGATTTCTGATATCTCCATGTTTTACATATTATAAAAAAATTTGTTTTATCGTCTGGACAAATTAATGTATCATCAATTAAACAAAGTATAACTCTCTATGCAGGAAATCATATGAAGACCAGTGAGGTGGTTCAATTCTTCGGGAGTAAGTCCAAAGTTGCTAGAGCGCTAAAGGTTCACCGATCCACAGTAACTAACTGGGGTGAAGAAGTACCGGAACTTCAAGCTTACCGAATTGAAAAATTGACCAAAGGTAAACTAAAAGCTGATTTTCCCTTCGCAGCCTGACTTTAGTAAGTCCCAATAAACCAAAGAGATAACGACCATGAAATTACAAGACCAAACCCTGTCGCTGCTTGACCGCGCAGCGACAAACAAACGTGTGGGTAAAGTTGGTTTACCAGCCTGGCAAGTTCGCGATCGCGAAGTAAAAACCCGTTTATCTGAGCCGGATCAGCTGGCTGTGTCTGCCATTGCGGCCAGTGCGGATGCACCAATCAGCGTGTATGCGTACAGCAATATCATTCGTGCTGCCCGTGAAGACCTGGCCGCCAATCCCGAGCTTTGCGCTGCTATTCGTGAACAGTACAAATTACGCAATATCCCCGCACCAGAGTGGCTGCAGGATTTGCTTTAAGACAGGAGGGTATCTAATGGGTCAGTTGTTACGTGAAGTATCACCCGATGATGCCTCTGAACTCGTTGATTTTCTGGAAATCTACCAAGCGGCCGCTGAACAGATCAGCGGCCAGAATCCAGAGAGCAAAGTTGCTATGTCAGTCCCTAATTTCTCTAAAACTCTGACTGACAGTGCTTATCCACGACTTGGAGGTATTACATGCCGTTAAGCAGTTCCTTGGCATGTTCGGCGGCAGCGAAAGCTGCTGCCATCGCCTACCAATGTCAGTTTGAAAGGGGATACCTGTGAGCATTGTTCGCGCAAAACGTAGCAAGAATTTCAGCGTGATTAGCAATGCTGTGTTCTCTGATGGGGTTCTGTCGTTTCAAGCGATGGGGCTGCTTGCCTATCTGCTGTCTAAACCGGACAACTGGAAAATCAGCCCGGCACAGCTTGCAGAAGTCACCAGTGGAACTGCAAAGAAAACAGGCAAAGAGGGTGTTTATAACATTCTGAAAGAATTGAAAAATGCTGGATACATTGAAACGAAGAAACACGCATCAGGCAAGATGGATTACCTGGTGTACGACGAGCCTCAATCACAAAAGCCACATACGGCTAAGCCAGATCAGGCTAAACCGAAACAGGGTAAACCAATTACGGCTAACCCAAATCAGGGTAAGCCTAATCAGGCTGAGCCGCCCCTAATAAATACTGATCTTAAACAAGAACTGAGAAATAGATCTTCTGTCGAGTTCGAATCGAACCCGACGGTATCCGAGCAGGCAAACGAACATCGCCCTGAAGTGACTCAAATTATCGAGAGCCTGAACTCTGTGACCGGTTCACGGTTTCAGGCCAAAGGTTCCAACGCCAAGCTGATTAACGCCCGTTTGGCTGAGGGCCACTCAGTGAGTGACCTGATGGCAGTGATTCATCACAAAGCCCAGGAATGGGGACGGGATGCCAAGATGTGCCAATACCTGCGGCCAGCAACGCTATTCCAGGCAGCAAAGTTTCCCGGCTACTTGCAACAGGCCCAGTCCGTCGCCAGCGGGCATGCGGTTCAGCGAAGCGGCGGCTTTGTGCCAGATAACAACTCGACAGACTGGATCAACGGATTGCATGACGATCCGCTGTACCAGCACTAAACCGAGGTAACGACCATGAAACAAGTAAGCGCAACGGTGACACAGTTGCCGATCGGCCAGACCAAGCCGATGAGCCAGCAAAGTGAATCTGACCAGTTCGCAGCGCGGGTGATCAACCGGATTTTCGAGGAGCTGCAAGCCATTTTCACCGCTTGGCGTTCTGCCATGCCAAACGATAAGGCTGTCGCACTGGCAAAGCGTAACTACGTGAAAGCCATGATGGCAAAAGACGTTTCAACGCCTGAAATGGTGAGTCGTGGGTTAGCCAAAGCACGTGAGTGTGAGAATGATTTCTTTCCTTCGCCCGGCAAGTTCGTGGCGTGGTGTTTAGACGATGGCGAATGGCGAGAAGCATTCAGCCGGTTGGCCCGCCACCAGAAGCCACTGAATACGTTAGAGCGCCTGGTTCGAAATGAAGTCGGCTATGAAATGCGGTTTTTGAATGCTGAGAAGGCTGAAACCCGGTTTCGAATCGCATTTGAAAAATGGAAGGCCAAAGAACGCCGGGGAGAGCTGCCTGAAGAGTTGATTGCTCTACCTGCAAGGAGTTCTGTTTCAGTCACGGACAAAGCAAGGAACGCACACGGCATTGCGGATCCGCAAAAAATGCCGGGAAGGTTTTCGCGATTAATCGCACAACGAGTAGCAACCAAACAAACACGAGGATAACGACCATGGAACAAGTAACGACCAAACCAGTATCAAGAGAAACATTGACTCGAGTATCGTTTGAGTTACGGGGTAACGCTGTAAAGGCAATGATACGTTGTATTGCTTCACGCCAGCCAGGGCAAAACCGAACAAAGCGATACATTCAGGCTAGTAAGCTGATTGCTAAAGCGCTGAATGTTGATGTTGATTTCATCAACAGTTGGGAGGTGATGGGCGTACCAGACCACTTGTTACAGCAAGTGCTTCAGTTTTGCCGGAAAGAAGGTATCCAGCTTTGGCGCCATAGCTTCCGCCCGAACTCTGAAATTGTCACATGCTGGGCAATGGCCGAGCTAAGGGATGCTGCATGATTCGTCCAATTCGAATTCTGAATGCAGACGGTGAAGCCGAGCTTGCCGCTGCTGTTTCGGCAGTAACAGCATACGGTGCACGCACGAAAGTTACTGTGTTCAAAGTGAAATCTCAAGGGAAGCATTACCAGGTTGAATGTCGCGGCAAGAAACAGGTTGTTGTCGAAATAATCAAAGCCGCACGTCCTTTCAAGCTTGTTGGTACACAACACGGGGAGGCTGCATGACAGAGTTTGTGGCAGCCAACCACAACGCAGACGACACCCTGAGAAGGGTGTCTGAAGCAGTCTTCAGCATTGTTCAGTCTGGCGGTGAAGCAAAGGTAAATATCACCCGGCGCAGTAACGGCACGTTGCCGCTATTGCGTCACTGGTACGCATTGATGGGCGAGATTGCTGATATCTACCGTATGAACGGGGCTGAAATGAAGTTTGAAGCAGCAAACGGCAAGGTGTTTTCCCGTCCTTTCAATAAAGACGATGCACACGAGCTATTCACGTATTACCTGATGCCGATCGACCCGCAATCAGGTAAACGCAAATCGTGGAGCCGCGATGGCCGGGACGGCATGACACCGGCATCCACAGGGGAGCGATGTCAGGCCCTGGAAAAACTCTACGCTTATGCATTCGAGCGAGGCTGGAAACTAAGCCGCTTCGCTGACTCCGAATACGAGCAGCTGCAGCAAAGGCAAGTGGCATGACAAAGGACGACAAAATGCACCTTAACAGCGTTCAGGCGCTGGGATGTATCGCTTGTCATTCTCTGGGGTACATCGATACCCCAGCTGAAATACACCACGTAAGAACCGGGCAGGGCATGGCACAACGAGCATCACACAAGAAAGTCTTGCCACTCTGCCCGCATCATCATCGCACCGGTGGTTATGGCGAAGCATTCCATGCTGGCCAGGCAATCTGGGAAAAACGTTTTGGCACTGAGACCGAGCTGCTTGCTCTGGTCGAAGAATGGCTACAAGAAGCCGCGTAGGGGGAAGTATGCGCATCGAAAAAATTCTGAATAAATTCACTATTAAAGGCATCGATTATTCCCCAAGAACAGGCGGAAAGGCGGCAATGACAATCGAAGAGCAGATCGGCGCTGTTGGCCTGTGCTGGAAAGTATCGCCCGCTGGCTGGCTGCTTCTGTTCGTCGAAGTACTGAATGATGAAGTCGCAAAACGACAGCTGATTCAAGTCATGCTGGGTGAAGCAAACCGTATGATGCAGAACTGGCGCGGCACCTATCCGGATAAGGCGTTGCTGGCATTGGCAAACACGGCAATTGCCGAATCTTCACAGCTTTTCGGGGCTATCTGTCCAGAGTGCAATGGCAGCGGGAAAACAACCAACAAGCACCGTATGACGCGGAATTGCCCTGCTTGCAAAGATGGCCGTGTTGCCTGGACCAACGAAACCCGATTTGCACACTTCGCCCAGGTAATGCCAGTACCGTACAGTCGGTTTAACCGTTACAAGCCGATTCTTGAAGAGTTGGTGGGCTGGTTGAGCGATGGACGCTCAGCCGCACTTTTATCAATGCAGGCGCAAGTCGAGCTGGACAAAAGGGAAGCGAGGAAGGTGGCTTGATGTCAAAGAAGGCTTAGTGGGACTAAGCCTTATCTGTATTAGTTTGAACAAAATCTGTCGGTATCGTTTCCTCGATGTGACAAGATCTGACAGGTTACCCTAACTCGGATCTGCCCCAACAAGACGTGTTTAGCGGGAACTTTATTGTGATAACACTGATTAATGAGTTCTTACTACGTTTTAACTCTATCAACAAATGGTGTAACGTTTCTTCTTCCCTCACACCAATGCCACAAAACGTTACAAGTGTAATTGTAATAGTGAATAGTCCAACGCCCTAATTTAGTGTAAAGTACCCGCTTTATTTACTATCAAAATTAGAATTTATAATTATGAACGACGTTTTTAAGACACTATTAAACCTGCGTTCTTTGCGCGCAGTTGCACGAGAAGAATTTACGCTAGAGCAACTTCAAGAATCTCTTGAGAAACTGCAGACAGTGGTTGCTGAGCGTGAAGAAGCTGAAGCAGTATCTCGCCAGGCAGAGAAAGAAAAAGAAGAAAAACTAAAGTCATACCGCGACATGCTGATTGCAGATGGTATCAGCCCAGAAGAGTTGCTAGCAACTCTGGCTAACTCACCTAAAAAATCTAAGCGTTCACCTCGCCCAGCTAAGTATAAATTCACCGTTGATGGTGAAGATCGCACCTGGACGGGCCAAGGACGCATGCCTGCGCCCCTGAAAGAATCTATCGAAAATGAAGGGAAATCACTAGATGATTTTCTGATTTAATCAGTGCAAAGCCCCGATTCTTGGGGCTTTCACTTGAATTCACCCTATGTTTAACAGATAGTTTTCGTTATCACTCAACTGACTTTGTAAGCCTTTTCTGCCCCTTTTTTTCGTTAGTAGTTTTCTCATTCACATTCTGTCAATGTGCTTTTTCCCTACTAAAAGTTATGCAAATTAAGTACATATAAAAATCATGCCTCACTGAACGGTATAACCCCTAACATTGCCACTAACCTATTGATTATACGTTGCAGTGATAAATGAAAGACGGCATTATGTAAGGATTAAAATCGGATATCAGCCGTCTAAGTAGCGTTATGTATCAATAACAAATCAAAAGGTTGGCCTCTAAATGTTAACAACAAAAATTGAAACGGAACGACTAATACTAAGAGCTTTAGTCGAAGATGATGCAAGAGACTTGTTTGGTATATTCTCAGACCATGAAGTCATGAAATATTGGAACTCTAGTCCCTGGGTTTCAATTGATGAGGCTAGATCATTTATAACCAATAGTGCACAGGCAATGAATAGCAATACAGAAATGACTCTAGGTATCTTCCTAAAGAGTACCGGTCAACTTCTGGGTAAGATAATGCTATTTAACTTTGCGAAAGAGTCTAGGCGCGCAGAAATTGGTTTTGGCGTTAGCCGTAATTTTTGGGGTAAAGGTATTGTACTCGAGGCGGGAACTGCACTAATTGAACACGCATTTAAAAACCTGCATTTACGTCGAATCGAAGCTGAGATAGATCCAGACAATATTTCTTCAGGTAAAGCCTTGGAACGGTTAGGTTTTGTAAAAGAAGGCTTTCTAAGGCAGCGGTGGGAAGTTAATGGGATTGTATCAGATTCCTCGATTTACGGGTTACTAGCTAAACCTTTGGAAAGCGCTCTTTGAAATTTATGCTGTGTCTTTGAAAAGGTTCTACATCAAGATTCTGATCTTAAATATACGGACTTTATTGCTGCATGCAGATATAGGCTTCGTGATGAAGAGTAATGAGCAACACATAACAAAGACAGCATCGCCCTGCGGGCTGGACGTGCTAACGCGCGACGCTGTTTTGGGCTTTAGTTTTTTAGGTTAAATTAATAAATATGCAGTTGGTTAATAAAATGGAAAATAGAAACGGTTATATAGGCGTCAATGGCTCAAAGGTTTATTTCGAAGTTTCGGGCAATCCCAATGGGGTGCCATTATTGATGTTACATGGTGGTCTTGGTTCATTAAATGAGCTAAGCAGCATTTACCAATATGTAGCTACTGATTATCAGTTGATAAGTGTCGACTTTCGTGGACATGGAAAATCCTTTTTAGGTGATCGTCCACTTAGTTACATGCAGTACCAAGAAGACATTCAACATGTTCTTAGCTATCTGGGCATTGATAAATATTCAATTTTTGGCTTTAGTGATGGCGGCATTGTGGGCTATCGGCTAGCCGCACAAGAGCCAGAAAGAGTTTCTTGTTTGGTTACACTAGGTTCACAGTGGCGGCTAGAGGCAAATGACCCATCAATAGAATTGTTAAGTGGTTTAACGCCTGATTTTTGGGCTTCAAGATTTGCCGATGATGTTGCTTTTTATGAAGCTTCAAACCCTGAACCGAATTTTCCTAAACTGGTGGATGCTGTAAAAGCAGTTTGGCTTGATACAACAGAATCTGGTTATCCGTATGATCTGGTAGAAAAAATCTGCTGCCCAACATTGATCATGAGGGGCGATAACGACTTCCTATTTTCGTTGGATGAAGCAGTAGCCTTAAAGTTAAAAATTGCAGGTTGTAGCTTTGCCAATGTTCCACTGACAGCTCATTCATCCCATCAAGAATCGCCAGAGTTAGTAGGTGAAATGCTAAAACAGTTTATGTCGCAGCACAAAAACTAACAAACAATTTAAGAGTGATTCACCACGCTTGGCATTTTTTATTTGGGTTAAGTTTAGTGTTTGCGGTGTTCAAATTGAGCTGTGTGTAGCGTGGTTCACACGTTAATTGGGCGTTAACTCATAGAAATTTTAATCTGAAACTAACGAGTTAGAGTTAAGGCTTTAACTCGGAAATGTCCAATTCTGAGTTACGAAACCAGCTTACCGACTGTACGATTTACCCGTGACTTACCTGCAGATGTGTAAGCTCGAGTGTGAGCAACAACACCTTATCTTGATGCCTCTTTTTGAACTGGGCGAATAATGAAATTGGTCTTATTGCCTAATTTTCCGAAGAAAACCGATTGGATCAGTGAAAGGAAACCTTTAAATTTCTGAACAAAATTAGTTGCTCTCGTCAAATTTCCTACTAAGTTTTAGATGTGTTCATATTTTGTTCGAATTGAAATTGTTCGTTTTTTTGAAAGATAGATCGTTACCACATCCAGGACTGACCAAAGGAGCGTGATATGTCCAAAGAACTTGTATTGATGCTTCACCCTATGTTCGGAATACTCGCACTTATCGCTGCAGTATGGGTTTTTGTTGAAACGCTTAATGTCAATGATGCTAATTATGGTCGTATCCGAATTGCGAGTGCATTGGTAGCGATCTTTATGTGGTCGACTTATATCATAGGTGGCTACTGGTATGTTGTTTTCTACGGAGATGATAAAGCAATCATTAAGGCGGGACCTTGGCCTTTCGCGCATTCTTTCTTTATGGAAACGAAAGAACACGTTTTCTTCATGCTATTACTACTCTCAACTTTTCTTCCCATTGCCGTTTTAGATGACATTGTTAAGAAAGCCTCAAGAAGAAAGTTAGTACTATGGACTTCAGCTCTTGTGATTCTCTTGACGCTTGCCATGGAAGGGGCTGGGGCGATTATCAGCATGGGAATTAAAAATGCTTTTCTCGCAACTCAAATATGAGGACTTAGGAAATGCCTGATAACAAAGTAAATCATGATGAGTATGAATCCGTCGGTGCTGGCGTAAGTGCATTTGGAATATCATATGGTATTACTAGCATTTTGAGTGCGCTGTTGGTCATTCTCAAAGAAAGCAGTGAGGCCATCCACAATGTGTTGGTAGTGATTACCGGTCACCATTGGGTGACACACGGATTGTTAGACATAATTATCTTTTTAGTGCTCGGTTTTGTGTTCTATCGAACTTGCGGTAATACACGCTTTTCGGTAAACACTCTCATTATGATAATCGTCGGATCTACTGTCATCAGTGGACTGATAATCGGCGGGTATTTTATGTGAGTATTGATTAGATTGGCTTGATTTAGCCTACAAACATCACAAATCTCTCTATACAGAGAGACCGTCCTTCAGGATGACTGAGCGGTTACTTTTGTTTTTGCACCACCTTCATCAAGCCATTCGTACCAACCGGAGCAGGGCACAATGCAACAATGCGTTTGCATGGCATTGCTCCAGGTGGGATTCTTCAGCATGAAATGAAACAGTCTACCTGTATTGATGAATCCGTTGTTCAGTAAACCTACGGAAATGCCGGTTTAACCGCTATAAGCTGGTTCTGGAAGAGTTAATACGCTGCTTGAACTATGGGAGAACAGCGGCGTTGTTGGCGATAGATGGTCATATTGAGCTAGATTAAAGGGAGATAAAGAAGTTGCATAATAAAAATGGGGCTCAGAATTATCCCATGTGGTGATCAACATTCTGTCTTTAATGTAACTCGGTATTTAGGTTTTGTGACAGTTACATGATGATGAGTGGTGCCATATTCCAGTTTAATTACTTCATAATTATTGTATATTCATTTAAAGCGATTTTAACATCAGGTAATGGATGTTTCAAAAAATCATAATCAAATTGTGTTCCAGCGGTGGAACTGAATGAAAGTACAATAAAAAATGCCACTATGAATAAAATTGATAAGGCTAGTATGAATAAAATTATTTTTGTTCTCATGATTGTCACCTTATGCAATTGTTTTGAGGATGATAGTGGTTTTAATTAACCTTTGAGTGTATCAAGATTAAGAAAGTTTAATTAAGCGTGAATTTGTGTGACTTTCTTTATTTTTCTTTATTTATTTGTTGTGAATTATTTTGGATGTAAGCGAGGGTGACGCATTTGTTAATTTGGGTTGAATAGCCACTAATTTGGTCGGGAGGTAATGGAAAACCTAATCACAATCAGAAAAATAAGACTAGATTGTAACGCATTGTTCTAACTAGTGATTATTTCAAAATTCCAGCTTATAAGTGGGTTTTTGTAACGTATTATTTAACATAATGGTTTTGGTGGCTCACTTTTAGTCAGTGGGTTATATTGTAAAAGTTACGATTTTAAACTAAGGTCTTGTTGGGGTTGAGTAAATGACTCTTAACTATATTGTGAGTTTTTGATTTATAAATCCACCTTTAGCTATTTTTCTTGGATTAATAAATGTTATTTAAAGTTAAATATGAAGGAGGTGAAAAGGTAAAAGTAAGACTGTTAATAATGCAATGTAATTTATAACTTAGAAGGAAAGTTATCATGAGCATGAAAGAGGCATATAAAAAGAAATTGGAAGCACAATTAAAAGAATGGGATGCGGAGATAGACAAATTAAAAGCAAAAGCTGACGAAGCTGAAGCTGATGCACAAATAGAATATTACAAGAAAATTGATGAATTACGAGCCATGCAGGAAACAGCCACTAAAAAACTTAATGAGCTTAAAGAAGCAAGTGATGACGCATGGGAAGAGCTCAAAGCAGGAATCGAGAGTGCTTGGGACACTCTTGGAAACGCTTTAAAATCAGCAAGATCTAAATTCAAGTGATCATACCTTTGACTCATGCCAAAAGTAATCAAGCAATGAGATCACGAATGTAAGCGCAGCTGGGAAACTCAGGCGACAGCAGTCGCTGCCCAGCTGGCTGCAATCTATAAGCCTGGTGTGCGGTATAACAAAATCGGGGTAGGCTTCATTGACCTGCCCAGCGGTAAGCATAAGCAAGAAGAGTTGTTTGATGATTCACCAAGCAACCGGCACTAATGAAGGCATTCAACAAATTGAACCAGAAGTAAAGCTTAATTAGGAATGGAATCATCCCCATAATGATGAGAGCTCGAAATAAGAAGTTGATTAAATTAGTTTAAGAATATTTCACGATAAATATTTTAAGTGATCGTTAATTATTCACTATGTATATATTGATTCTAAACCCTAAATGATGCACACTTCCCATAGTGCAGAACCTCGCCCATTTGGCGGGGTTTTTTTATGCCTGAAATTCACGGAGAAGTGATGCAAGAAAAAGACCCGAACCTTTGGGCGGCATTGCTGACGTGGCTCGCTCACCATTCACCAACAATCTATGGCGCTGTATTAGCCGTGTCTGTGGCTATTGTTCGGGTGATATATGGTCGCGGTTCACGACGGCAGGTTGTTCTTGAAGGGCTGCTGTGTGGCTTATTGAGTCTCACGCTTACCAGTGGCTTGGATTTAATCGGACTGCCAATATCGGCTGCCAGTTTTGTTGGCGGCATGGTTGGTTTCATTGGTACAGAGAAAGTCAGAGAGTTTGCTCTTCGCTGGCTGGGTAAGAAAACAGAGCAGGTCTAATTCAAATCTAATAGGGGGATTCATGTATTTCCTTGGCAAACGAAGCCTTGGCCGTCTCCACCGTTTACACCCTTCACTCGCTGCATGCGTAGCAATCGCCATTACCGAATCTGATGTTGATTTCACGGTTTCGGAAACCGTCCGGACCAAAGAACGACAGCATCAACTCTATTACGGCACACCCAAACGCACCTGGACAATGAACAGCAAGCATCTGGTTCAACAGGATGGTTTTAGCCATGCGGTTGATCTGGTTCCGTTGTTGGGTGGCCAGCCTGCTTGGGATAAATGCCCGATGGTGAAAGAAGCAATGTTCAAAGCAGCTGATCGGGTTGGTGTGAAGTTACGGTGGGGCGGAGACTGGAATCAAAACGGTGATAGCCGGGACGAACACCAGCGGGGCAGCTACGACGGGCCTCATTTCGAGTTGATGAAGTAACCACAGAACTTGCAGCACAATGGGCGGCCTCTGAGCCGCTTTTCTTTTATCTGGAGAAAAGTGGAATGAAACATTTCAAGAAATCCATAGTAGCCATCCTTGCTATGACGGCTTCATTGCCTGTTTTGGCAAGTGAGTCTATTCCCGGGAACGAAGCACCTGCATGGGCGATTGCGACAATTGGTTTTTTCGTCGGCCTCGCAGGTGTTGTGTCTCAGGCGGATGCACAGATGAGTGAAGAGTTTAAACGCAAGTGGCCTTGGTGGTTAAAGCTCACCTGGAACTTACTGGTCGGTAACTATAAGCACTCTCGGAATGTGAATGACGTATGAACACAGCACTGACTGTATTGGCGTTGTTGGTTGAGCAGTTTATCCAAATGAAAAGGCGGGATGATTATGCGGACAAACAAAAGCGGCTTCGCGTTGCAAAGAGTGACCCTGCTGATTACCTCCGCCAGTTTGGCCGGGTGCGGACTACTCAAAGCGCAATGCGTAGCAACACAACCGGTACTGGAGAACACGACGTACAACGAGACGTATCGAGTATTCACAGTCCCTCAGAACGAGATGGCTGAGATAACGACATATATCGAGCAGTTACGGCAGTGTTCGGAGCCGTAATTAACGGTTAATTATTTTGCAGATGGCTTTCGATGAGAGCCATCGACAAAAATGGTTGGTGTTGTAAAAGGTGACCTTTTGGGGCATAAGTTCCCTAGTGTGCAAAATTGCACTTAAATGAGAGCCTCGTTATTAAGCGGGGCTTTTTTGTACTCGGATTTTGAAAAAGCCAGATCCGATTCCTCAAATACTCAATGAAGCTGCTTCCGAAAGGTTGCGGCTTTTTTTATGCCCAAATTTCAACATCAGCCAAAGGCCCGCCTCGTGCGGGCTTTTGCGTTTCTGCGGTCTAGGGTAGCTCCCGAAAAGGGGAGAAACGCCTGCTCCTCCTGGCTGCAAAACAACTCAGGCGACTAGTAAGGCGATAGACATGGAAAATCTAATAAAAGCACCGGTAGCAAATGAATTAACTATGAGCAGTCGTGAGATTGCAGATTTAGTCGAGAGCCGTCATGACAGCGTAAAGCGAACTATCGAAAGATTATCAGAGCGAGGAATTATTTCGATTACACCATTGGTGGAACCGCAGAAAAGGGGCGGTAAACCAGTGACGTCTTACCATGTGAACAAACGGGATTCATACGTTGTTGTTGCACAGTTATCTCCTGAGTTCACAGCTCGGTTAGTTGATCGCTGGCAAGTGCTGGAAGCCAAGAATATTCCGGTTTTGCCCACCAGGACTGAGCTGGCTCTAATGGTCATTGAGGCTGAGAAGGAAAGGGAAGCGGCAAATAAAGAGGTTCACAGACTCCAAGGTGTATGCAACACAATGGCGGCACAATTCGCTTTCGGAATGACAGCGCCGAAGTTCTGCAAGCAGCTCAATGGAGTTAACACTCAGCAAGTGAACAGAAAATTGGTTGAACTCGGAATGCTTCGTAATGAACACGGTGGATTTGTTCCTACTGCATATAGTCGAGACCAATACTTCGCGGAGAAACAGATAGAGAAGAATGGCGGCATTCGCTCAAGTGCTGTTCTTACCTTGAAGGGTGCGAAGTGGCTCTATCGAGCTTACCTAAGCAATAAGCTTCCAATGAAATCAAACTGGGATGGAAAGTGTTCTCATATCATCTTTGAGGATGAAGAAATGAAAGCTGCCTGATGCATGTTATTCGTTATGAGACAGTTGTGTCCCAAATGGGAATAGTGGTTAATTCATATACTTACCGCTCTTTGCAACGCTCAAATAATGTGCCATTTAAACTCTACTCACAGTTATGCATAACAAGGCATCTTTACGAGGGTGTCTGATTATGCAGAGATAGATGTGATGCTTAGCCAAATGACTAAGAGCTAAATGCAACGCACTATCTGTTCTTGCTGAACAATAACGGGTCCTTTCGCGTACCTATGCACCCCACGGGTGCGTAACTCGCAGGAAAGGCCTCGTTGAAAATTTTTTTTGATTTTGAGGGTTTCCGGTTTCCGGTTTTTATCCATGAATGAGCGATCTATTCAATCCCGACAAAAAGTTCACACAGTCGGATATAGGCACGCTCCTTGGTTTGTCAGACAGGCAGGTGCGAAACCTTCAGCAGCAAGGGATCATGCCCGTTGCCAAGGGAAGAAACGGATACGATCCGTTGGCCTGTATTCATGCCTACATCACATATAAATCACAGCAAAAAGTACCTGAAACAAAACCGGAAACCCCGGAAGAAGACCCCGAAGAACGATATGCAAAGCTTGAACGTGAGCTGAAGCTGGAAGAGAAGCGCGAAAACATTGCCATGAAACGGGCAAAGCGTGTCCTTTTTGAAAAATCCTACGCTCCCATTCAGATGATCGTGGACGTCCTTCAACAAGTCGGGTCACGAATGACGTCGCGTATGGATGGCTTGATCCCGAAGATGAAAAGCGCCTGGCCGGATATGCCGCCGGAAGCGGTGGAAGTGTTAGAGGCGGAGATTGCCGCTGCATCAAATGAGTGTGCCGATGTTCAGCCAGACCTCACAGATTACGTTGAAAGCGATCCACTTGGCGGTCCGGAATGGATTGTCGGGGATGCGAAGGACACCGCCGATCAGTGGCAGTGAATGGGCCAACCAGCATTACCGATTAGCGTCGGGTTCTTCACAGGAAGAAGGTGCCTGGGTCACGCTGGCTTTTCAGGTAGCCATCCTCAATATGATGTGCAACCGAAATATTAGGCGATTGGCATTCCAGAAATCGGCCCGTATTGGCTGGTCAAAAATGCTGGTCGCTGCAGTGAGTTGTTTGCTGCACCAGTACAAAACGAACACGGTGATTTACCAGCCCACCGATGATGATGCAAAGAATTTCACCATTGATGAAATTGATGGTGCCTGGGAAGAAATGCCGCTGATGCGGCGGGTATTTCCGTTCCTCTATGCCCGAGACCACAACAACACCACGAAAAAGAAAGTGGGGTTAGGTTGGATACTGGATATTCTTGGCGCAGCGACCCCGAAGAACATGCGGCGGATCACCAAGGCGGCACTGTTTGGGGATGAGGTTGACGGCTGGGACTGGGAGCTGGGTAAAGAAGGCAATCCTATTTCGCTGGCTCGCACCCGGCTTGAAGGGGCCGCGTTCCCGATGGAACGCTGGGGAACGACGCCCACCAATGCCGGTGAATCTCACATCGAAAAATTGATGGCTGAAATGGATCTGACGTTTCGGTTTTATCTGCCGTGCCCTCATTGTGGCCATGAGCAGGTACTGGAGTGGGGAAGCCCGGATACGCCACACGGTTTCAAGTGGGATAACGACCAGCCGTCCATCGAGCTGAAAGCGAAAACCGCGCACTATCGCTGCCTTAAATGTGAGGGAGCGATTTATTACCGGCAGTTGATGAAAATGCAGTTGGCCGGCCGCTGGATAGCAGAAGATTTTACCTGGACGAAAGACGGCATCCATTTCTTTGATAGTGAAGATAAACCGGCGCCTACGCCGGTGAGTGTCGGGATCCACTGCTGGGCGGCGTATAACCCTAAAATGACCGATGGCTGGGTTGGGCTAGTCAGGGAGTTTCTGAAAAAGAAAGATGACCCGTCCAAACTGAAAACCTTCATCAACCTGATACTGGGTGAGCTCTGGCAAGGCGAGTACCGGGACAAGCTGGACTGGGAAGTGCTGAAAGGCCGTCGTGAAATTTGGTGGAAAGGAAACAGGAAAGATAACCCCGTTCCTGAGCGCGCTGTGGTGTTAACGGGCGGAATCGATACCCAGGATGACCGGATTGAAATGTACATCTGGGCCTGGGGAGCTGGTGAAGAGTGCTGGCTGGTCGATCACATCGTCCTACTTGGGGATTTGTCCAGCCAGACACTGAAAGATGCCGCGGGCCGTCAACTCTATAACCGTTATAAAAAACAAAGCGGTGAAGAGATGGATGTGCGGCTGTGGTGCTGGGATGCCATGGGCCATAAAACGGAAGACGTTTACCAGATGAGCCGTGATCACGGCGTGATGTGGGTGATCCCGATTCAGGGTGAAAACCAGTACGGAAAACCTATCCAGAATTTCCCCCGCAAGAAAAACAGCAAACGGGTTTATCTGACCCGTCTGGGTACCGATGGATTGAAAGCCAGGTTGTATGGCCGTTTGGGTTTGTCACCGAAAGGGACAGAGCCGGTACCCGGTTGCGTGCATTTTCCGGTAGATGATGAGATTGCCGGGGATGAGTTTTTCAAACAGCTGTGTTCAGCGACTAAAAAGCTGGAGATCCGCAACGGTCGCAGTGTTTGGCGGTGGATCAAGCAGTTCCACCCGTTTGATGAAGCACTGGATGGCTGGAACTACGCCCACGCGGCGTTGAATATCCTGGTCCAGAAATTTGGCCTGAAGCTGGAAGAGCCCAAAGTGAAAGCCAGTAAAAAACCGGGCCTGAGCATGAAAGAACTGGCCGAGCGCCTGCAAGGTGGATGATGACTTTACAAGAAAGACTGCAAGAAGCGGAAGCGGCCTATCACGCGTTACAGACGGGTCAGATGGTAGCTTCCATCACAAAGGACGGGAGAACGGTTCAGTTCAACCGATCAAATATCCATAGCCTCAAAACCTACATTGATGAGCTGAAGGCTCAACTTGGTATGAGCAACACACGGCGCCGACCACCCGCGGGAGTGAGATTTTAATGAGTAATGTTCTAGTTGCCGCAGACGGCAAAACGCCACTTCGGGAGGCCGTCTTCCGAGGGGGTGGCTCAGGGTTCGGCGGCCAGATGCGTAGCTGGAATGTTCCGTCGCAATCGGTGGATGCGGCGTTATTGCCGGTGATTGAGCAGGCCAATGCCAGAACGGATGATGTGGTACGTAACTCAGGGATTGCCGCTAATGGGGTTCAGCTTCACCAGGACCACATCATTGGTTCTGAATACCGGCTGAGTTACAAGCCGAACTGGCAGCTGCTGGGTTTGAAGCCGGACAAGGGACTGGTGAAAGAGGTCGAGGCCATATTTCGCGATATCGCCGAAGACCCGGCCTGTTTCATTGATGCAGAAGGGAAACGGACGTTCACCATGCTGATGCGTGAGTCTATCGCGACCCATGCCTACAGCGGCGACATTATGGTGAAACCAGAGTGGATTGATCGGGTGCATTCCCCGTTTTCCACCGCTATTCGATTGGTCGCGCCCCGCCGGGTCTGTAATCCTGGCGGGACAATGGATACCAACCAACGCCGGGGCGGCATCGAATTTGACCGCCATGGCGCCCCGATGGCGTACCACGTGGCCGAAGGGGGGGATCAGTTTGGCCGGGGGCAAACCTGGCGCCGCGTTCCCCGCTGGACGGCCAACGGCCGAGCCGGGTTTATCCATGTGTTTGAACCCGTTGAAGGCGGCCAGACACGGGGTATCAACCGCTTCATGTCCAGCCTTGAACAAATCAAGATGCTGGATACGCTGCAAAACACCACGCTGCAGCGCGCCGTGGTGAATGCCATGTACGCGGCCAGCATTGAGTCAGAGCTGGGCAGCGATGAGGCCATGCAGTACCTGTTTGGTGCAGATCCAGAAGGCGCTGTTGAGAAAATGCTCCTGAAATACGGTGATTACTACGCCGCAGCCCCGGTGAAGTTCAACGGTGTGAAACTGCCGCACTTGTTCCCTGGTGACAAAATCAACCTGCACCAGGCAGGTAATGCAGACAACGGCTTTGCGGCTCTGGAAGCGTCGATCCTGCGCTATATCGCCGCAGGTCTGGGGGTGGATTACGCGCAGCTGTCTCGTAACTATAGCCAGATGTCATACAGCACAATCCGCGCGGCTCATAACGATTCCTGGCGCTACTTCATGGGGCGCCGAAAAATTATTGCCAACCGTTTGGCCAGCATGATCTTTGCGCTGATTTTTGAAGAAATGGTGGCGCGCAAGTACATACGTTTACCTGCCAAGGCGCGTTATTCCTTTTATGAGCGTCGCCATGCCTGGACGAAAAGCGACTGGATAGGCGCAGGCCGCCTGGCTATTGATGGTCTCAAAGAGGTCAAAGAGGCGGTGATGCGGATTGAATCCGGCCTTTCCACCTATGAGAAAGAGCTGGCGCAAATGGGGGAGGATTACCAGGAAATCTTCACTCAGCAGGTTGATGAAATGGCCGAACGTAAAGCCGCCGGTTTGCCGCCGCCCAGCTGGGTCAAGGTGCAGGCCATGGCCCCGGATAACCCAAGCGAGAGTCCGAATGAGTAATTTTCAACACTTAATCACCAAGGCGTTTAATCAGCCGTTAGCCATCCAACCCGCCTATGCGCGGGTTTTCTTTTCTGCGCTAAATGCCCGGATGGGGGTGATCAGCAAGTTGGTTGATGTGGATGGCAACGAGCTTGACGCCTCAATGATGCAGCTTGAAGCGTCGTCGTACCGGAAAAATCGGGCATCGGCCACCCGCAGCTATCGCGTGGTCGAAGGCATTGCCGTTGTCCCGGTCAGCGGTTCCCTGGTGCATAAATTAGGTGCGCTGCACCCGTATTCCGGCATGACCGGCTATGACGGCTTGCTGACCAAACTGAACGAAGCGATGGACGATCCGGAAGTGCGGGGTGTCATGCTGGATACCGACTCGCCGGGCGGGATGGTTTCCGGATGTTTTGATCTGGCTGACATCATTGCCCGCTACCGACAGAGTAAACCTATCTGGTCGCTGGGTTACGACATGCACTGCAGTGCGGCGCAAATGATCGCCTCGTCCTGTTCGCGCCGGTTAATCACGCAAACGGGCACGGCGGGCAGTGTCGGGGTCATTATGGCCCATGCCAACATCGAGAAGATGCTGGAGAAACAGGGTACGGAAGTCACCCTGATTTATGCCGGAAAGCACAAGGCTGACGGGAACCCCTATGAAGCACTGCCGAAAGATGTGCGCGAGAAGCTGCAAGGCCAGGTGGATGAAACCCGGCAGCTGTTCGCCAGCAAAGTGGCGGATTACATGGGTAAAGACGTGAACGACATTCTGGCCACTGAAGCGGAATGTTATGAAGGCAAAGCGGCGGTCGATGTCGGATTTGCAGATGAAGTGGTCAACGGCGCCGATGCCGTGGCCATGATGATTGAGCACTTAGATGCTCTGGGTAAAACAACAGTTGATATGGGAGCGTCTATGACCACCAACGCAAACACGAATGCAGTTCCGACGGGACAGCCTGCTGCTGCAACACCGGGTACTGAAACCCAGAATGCAAACACAGAAATCCCTGACATGTCAGCAGCAATGGCAGGCGAGCGCCAGCGCGTGCTGGGTATTTTGGGATTAGAAGAAGCCAAAGGCCGGGAAGCGTTAGCCAACCAGCTGGCAGCGATGCCGTCTATGTCGGTTGAAGAGGCTAAAGGATTACTGGCAGTGGCACCTCCTGCCGTGGCGGAAGAAAACAACTCAGCCCTTGATGCGCTGGCCACTCAGCATGGTGAGGCACTGGATCCGGATGCGAGCACGGACAATGACCTGGGTGATGATGCAAAAGCCGTTGCGTCATTGCTGACTGCATATTTACCACAAAAATAAAGGCACATGATGACTACGACAGAAACCTATACACCGGATGATTTTATCGCTGGAAATCAGCCCTTACAGACAGGCCGTGCTTTTGTTGCTGCCGGGCAGGACTTTCCTCGACTCACTCCGCTGATGCGAAGCGGCACGGACGCCACGCTGTTGGTGAAATGGGATGGCAGTGCCGGGACGGCCGTTGCTATGTCTGCCCGGCCAGTAAGCTCACCAGCTACCGATCAGCTCACCGCTATGTATATCGGTGGCTGCTTTCGCATTAACCATGTGACCTGGCCCGCCGGGGTGGATTCGGATGCCGCCAAACGGGCGGCGTTCTTAGGCACGCCAATCAGTGTAGACGACGAGTAAAGCTCGTCGTTTTTTTTACCCGAAATTCAGAGAATAACTATGGATCATTTTACCCCTCGCCAGTTGTGGCTGGCAGTGACTGAAGCAGGTATCCGCCGGGATAACTTCTTCATGCGGATGTATTTCAACGAGGTCTACACCTTCACCACCGAGAAGGTCGACCTGGACATGGTGCCGAACAAAACCAAAATTGCCGCTTTCTGTTCACCGATGATTGGCGCCCAGGTTGATCGTGCGCAAGGTTTTAAAACTTCGTCGTTTAAACCGGCCTATGTGAAATCAAAGCATGCGGTGAACCCGAACATGACGATCAAGCGTTTGCCTGGTGAAAAATATGCGGAGCTGAAAGGCCCGGCGATGCGTCAACGTGCCCTGGTCATGCAGAATATCAACATGGAAGAGGAAGCGATTCGCGACCGTGAAGAGCTGATGTGTGCCGATATGGTGCTGCGTGGCAAGACGATTGCGGATGGCCCGAACGTTGAAGTGCCGATTGAAATTGATGCCGGACGCCGTCCGGGGAACAACATCACCCTGTCTGGCGCGGCGAAATGGGATGTTCAGGATAAAGCGACCTATGACCCGGTTGCAGACATTGAAGCCTGGGCAAATCAGTCTGACGGTCTGGTTGATCACATCGTGCTGGATAAAAAAGGCTGGGCACTGCTGAACTCGTTCGAGAAGTTCCAGAAGAAGTTGGAAACTCGCCGCGGCTCCACCTCAACCCTGGAAACGGCGCTGAAAGATCTGGGTAAGACAGTCAGCATCAAGGGCATGCTGGGTGATGTGACCATCATCGTGTTGGATGAAGAGTACATCGACCGTGATGGCGTCACCAAAAAAGTCATGCCGGAAAACACTCTGGTTCTGGGGCATACCTCAGCCCGTGGTGTACGTCTGTACGGTGCGATTCAGGATCTGAACGCCCAAAACGAAGGCGTCGATGAGTCAGACCGTTACTACCGTGACTGGATGGAAGGCAATGACCCGGCGGTGCGCTACACCAAAGCGGAATCGGCCCCAGCGATGTTCATGATCGATGTGAACAAATTTGTGGTCGTCACCCTAGCGTGATAGGTGGGGGCGTTAGCCCCTTTTTACGTTTAAAGGTGCGCTGAGAGCACCTTTAAAACTGGTCACACATAGCCGTGCGACCACGGTCGCACGGTCATAAAAGGACAAGAATATGTCACAAAAGGCGGCACTGCAGGCTCACATTGACGGCCTGTGCGAACAGTTAGGGATCAGCGACAAGCCCTACAAAGATGACACCACTATCAAAGATCTAGAAAAGCTGATTGATGAGCTGGAAACCCAGATCCCCGACGATACAGCCGGTGATGGTACTGACGGCGAGGGCACTGATGATACAGACCTAACTGAAATCACCATGGTTGATGAATCAGCGTTACCACCAGGGGCAGTGATTCAGAACGATGTTGAAGGCCCGGAAGTGGTTGTTAACGGAAAAGGCGACTTGCTGATCAAAGCCAAGGTTTCAATCCAGCTACGGTCCCATGGCAAGCCCGTGCTCGTGCTGGCAGGTGAGTCAGCCTATGTGGAAGAGCAGGCTGCAATGGATGCTGTGTCAGAAAAAGTGGCCGTCTTGCTGGCGAAGTAATGCAGCACGACGTTAGAGCAAAGGCGCTTCGGCGCCTTTTTTTATCGTGAGGCAGAGTGATGGCATTTGATTTTGATGCAGTGATGGAAAAGGCCGACAGCCAAATATACGGAACATTGAGTAATGTTGATGTTTTTATAGACAGTATCAAAGTTGGACGTGGCATTTATGATGCCGAAGGGGCGGTTACAGATATACCTGGTGGTGGGAGGATTGAACGAACAGATGCAAAGTTATCGATGAGGGAAATCGATGCAGAAGGGATCAATCGGCGGAGTGTTTTAACCTTGGAAACAAAATCTGGCCATCAACTTGAATACCAAGTCAAAGATAGTTTTCCTCAATATGATGGCGAAATATTTTTTCAACTGTCGAAGGTGAATCGTAGTGATGAACAGTCCACAAAACCTTCTATTCAATATTGACCTGGATGAGCTGGCAGCGATTCAGCAGATAGTCGGTGCCACTGAAAGTCAGGTCAAGGCCGCATATAACCGGGCATTGAGTCGCACGGCACGGACGGTGCGCTCACTGGCGAACAAAAAAATCAGAGATGACCTGCAGGTGAAAAGCCTCAAGGCCATCAGAAAGAGGTTCCAGCAATTTCGGCT
>NZ_BAAHZP010000016.1:0-95215 GCF_054600795.1 Photobacterium sp. R1 | reverse complement strand
TGCGGGGGCCGGATTTGAACCGACGACCTTCGGGTTATGAGCCCGACGAGCTACCAAGCTGCTCCACCCCGCGTCCGAAAACACTGAAAAGCAAACTAAAACATTATTGCCTTTCGAGGCTGCGCATTATACGAGGAAAAAAGGCGGATGCAATACTTCTGCAAAAAAAACTCCGCCTTCCCGCTCAAGCGCTCATTAAAGCATCAGATTTTAAAAATTTGCTCACGATAATAACGTAGTTCCGCAATGGATTCGCGAATATCATCCAGCGCCAGATGGCTGCCTTGTTTGTGAAAGCCGTCCAAAACTTCAGGTTTCCAGCGACGCGTCAGTTCTTTCAGCGTGCTGACATCCAGATAACGGTAATGGAAGTATGCTTCCAGTTCCGGCATATGGCGATACAGGAATCGGCGATCCTGTCCAATGCTGTTCCCGCAAATCGGAGACTTGCCCTGCGGAACCCACTGTTCAAGAAATGCAATGGTCTGACGAACCGCTTCCTGCTCATCAATCTGACTTTGCTGCACACGCGCCACCAGCCCGCTGCCGGTATGCGTATTGGTGCACCACTCATCCATTTTGGCCAGTTCAGCTTCCGGTTGATGAATGGCCAGCACCGGTCCCTCTGCCAGGATATTGAGCTGTGCATCGGTCACAATGGTCGCAATTTCAATGATTTTGTGAGTATCCGGGTCCAGACCTGTCATTTCCAGATCGATCCAAATCAGATTCTGATCGCTGATTGTCATTGGAAGTTGCCTATTTGATGACTAAAGCATGTATCATACTTAGCCTGAAGTGAAAGCCAACCAAACTGAACGATATTCTTGTGGCAAAAAAGAAAAAGCTGACTAAAGGTCAGAGCCGACGTGTCCGCTCTAACCAAAACAAGCGCCTGAAACACGGTGCAGAAGATGTCCAGTGGGATGAAGCCCTGCTGGAAAGCGCCCGTGAAGGCCTGGTGATCACCCGTTTCGGCCAGCATGCCGATGTTGAGGATCCGGAGACCGGTGACATTCACCGCTGCAACCTGCGTCGCAGCATTCAGAGTCTGGTCTCCGGCGACCGGGTCGTCTGGCGTCCGGGGGTCGAAGCCCTGCAGGGCATCGCTGGCGTGGTGGAAGCCGTTCATGAGCGGACTTCCGTACTGACACGTCCCGACTACTATGACGGCGTGAAACCAGTGGCGGCGAACGTTGATCGCATTATCATCGTCTCTTCTGTCCTGCCGGAACTGTCGCTGAACATCATCGACCGGTATCTGGTTGCTTCAGAAACTGTCGGAATTGAGCCGCTGATTGTGCTGAACAAGGTCGATTTGCTGGATGACGACAAGCGCCAGCAGGTCGAGAAGACACTGTCGCTATATCGTGATATTGGCTACGAAGTGCGCTATGTCAGTACCATGACGGGTGAAGGTCTGGAAACGCTGAAAGCCGATCTGAAAGATCACATCAGCATCTTTGCCGGACAGTCTGGCGTCGGAAAATCGAGTCTGGTCAATGCTCTGATGCCAGAAGTCGAAGCGGAAACCGGTGAAGTTTCAGAAAACTCTGGTCTGGGTCAGCACACCACCACGGCAGCCCGGTTATATCACTTTGCCGACGGCGGTGACTTGATTGACTCGCCCGGGGTTCGTGAATTTGGCCTCTGGCATCTGGAGCCGGAACAAGTCACCAAAGCTTTTGTCGAATTCAGTGATTATCTGGGGGGCTGTAAGTTCCGTGACTGTAAGCACAAAGACGATCCGGGCTGCCTGCTGCGCGAAGCGCTGGAAGATGGCAAAATCAGCCAGGAACGATTCGACAGCTACCATAAAATCATTGACAGTATGTCGGAAAACATTGCGAACCGTCAGTTTTCCCGCAACAAGCAAAATTAAGCCGTCATTTTGCGAACGGGCTTCCTCTTCCGGGAGCATTACCTGACTTGGTCCGTGAATTCGGATAGAATTCGCTGCCCGGGTCAGCGTCGCATCAAGTGACAGACCAAGCGATTGATTTGTAATAGATTTGGGATCTTATTGTGAGCGATAACCTGAAAATTGGCCTGCAATACTGCGCGCCGAAACACGCCCTGACCCGTCTGGCAGGCAAGCTGGCTGATCTGAAAGGCGGCTTTGTCACAACAGCGGTCATCCGTTGGTTTATCAACCGCTACAAAGTCGATATGTCCGAAGCGCGTCACGAAGACCCGGCATATTATGCTAGCTTCAACGACTTTTTTGTCCGTGAGCTGAAAGAAGACGCACGCCCGTTAAATGAAGAAAACGACGTCTTCTGCCACCCGGCAGATGCCTGCGTCAGCCAGCTTGGTCCGATTGAAAAAGGCCAGTTAATTCAGGCGAAAGGACACACCTACGAGGCCGTGGAACTGCTGGGCGGCGATCAGACTCTGGCCGATGAGTTTGCCGACGGTGAATTCGCAACGCTGTATCTGTCACCACGGGATTATCACCGTGTTCACATGCCCTGTGACGGTACCCTGCGCCAGATGATTTATGTACCGGGCGATCTGTTCTCGGTCAATCCGCTGACCGCAGAGAACGTCCCAAACCTGTTTGCCCGCAACGAACGTGTGGTCTGTATTTTTGACACCGAATTCGGTCCGATCGCTCAGGTGCTGGTTGGTGCCACCATCGTGGGCAGCATCGAAACCGTCTGGGCCGGTACGATTGCACCGCCACGTGGCCAGATCGTGCGCCGCTGGGATTATCCTGCTGAAGGCGAGCAGGCCATCACCCTGAAAAAAGGTGAGGAAATGGGCCGCTTCAAGCTGGGATCGACCGTGATTAACCTGTTCCCGAAAGACATGGTCAGCTTCGAGCCATCTTTGGCACCGAATGTTCCGACCCGCATGGGTGAAGCCTATACCCGCCTGAAATCGGTTCCGGCCGCACAGTCTGAAGAGACTGCCAGCAACGCCTGATCGATCCGGCACGCAAAACAGAAAGGGACGGGCATACTCGTCCCTTTTTTGATCGCGGTTTTTGATCTCCTCCCCTATGCATCTGCATGAAACTGTTATGCTGTTTCTGTCTGCCCATTCAGAGAGCACAGGGAATGCCGGAATTATCTTTATCACAACTGCTGAAGCTACTGTTTGCCTTTGGCCTGCCATTTGCCCTGTTGCAAGTTCCCACCACATCGCTGCCGCTGGACGGGCTGACCCTGATCCAACACCGTTTGCTGGCGATTTTCGTCATGGCGGCACTGCTCTGGGTTTTGGAGCCCGTGCCGGTCTATGCCACCTCGCTGCTCATTATTGTGCTGGAGCTGGTGCTGCTCTCCGATCAGAGCCTGCTCACTTTCCGTCATTCAGTAGGTGATACACCGCTTGGCGAACTGCTTCCCTATACAGATATCTTTCACGCCTTTGCCTCGCCGATCATCATGCTGTTTCTGGGCGGTTTTGCGCTGGCCATTGCAGCCGCAAAATACCGTTTGGATACCAATCTGGCCCGGGTGCTGCTCCGCCCCTTTGGCAATGAACCCCGCTATATCATGCTGGGGCTGATGCTGATCACCGCAATTTTTTCGATGTTTATGTCCAATACCGCCACGACGGTCATGATGCTGGCCCTGCTGGCGCCGATTCTGGCTGCCGTGCCCAAGGAGGATACCGGTGTCAAAGCACTGGTACTGGCTGTTCCGGTCTCGGCCAACACCGGCGGCATCGCAACCCCGATTGGGACGCCGCCCAATGCCATTGCCCTGCAATACCTGACCGGAGAGCACAGTATCAGTTTCCTCGACTGGATGGCGATTGGCCTGCCCTTTGTCCTGATTCAGCTCGCTCTGGCCTGGTGGCTGCTGCAACGCCTGTTTCCGGCCCGGCTGGCAACCCTGGAACTGCGGCTGGAAGGTCAGTTTCAGCGCAGCTGGCGGGCCTGGGTGGTGTATCTGACGTTCGGCACAACCATCCTGCTCTGGCTGACCACAGCGCTGCATGGCATGAATGCTTATGTAGTCGCCCTGATCCCGCTCACCATCTTCGCTCTGACCGGCATTATCGGCAAAGAAGAGCTGAAACTGTTTAACTGGGATGTGCTCTGGCTGGTCGCCGGGGGGATTGCAATCGGGATGGCGCTTGAGAAAACCGGGCTGGCCCGGCAGCTGGCGCACGCCATTGATTACGAAGCTTTGCCATCGCTGCTGATTCTGATTTTCCTGTCATTCTTGTGCTGGCTGATGGCAAATTTCATGTCGAACACAGCAACAGCGAACCTGCTGATGCCGATTGGAGCCGCCATCGCCACCTCAGTACCGGCGCTGGCGAGTGCCGGCGGTCTGCCCGCCATGCTGGTGATCCTGGCCTTTTCGGCCTCGCTGGGCATGGTGCTGCCTGTCTCGACACCGCCCAATTCCCTGGCTTATTCCACCGGATTGTTTGACAGCCGGGACATGATGAAAATTGGCCTGCTGGCCGGTCTCAGCGGACTGACGCTTCTCTATCTGGCAGCGTTACTGATTTTATGAATGATAGCGAAGAGACAGGCGACACACTTCCTGAATCAGGATCACATCCTAACAATAGGCCTGCGAATTTCGCGTCAAGCTGAAATCAGTTTCGCTGATAATTACGGGTGACTCACTAATATTCGCTCGGCCCTCCGTCGGGATGAAAAGGGCAGGGACAGACCCGGAATTGCAGTATGAAATTCACGATAAAGCTAAAAATACAGGTAGCGATCGCTGCCATCATTGCCACGGTCAGTGCGATCCAGGCTGGCATTTCAATTTCTCAGCTCCGTCAGGAAACCACCAGCGAAGTCAATGCTCAGATGAGCGCCATCGGTGCCGCGACCGGGGACTATATTGCCGACTGGCTGAATGCCCGCCGCGATATGCTGCTGGCCAATCTGCCGCTGATTGCGACAGACAGCAACGTTGACCGGGAGCTGCTGCTGACCAAGCATGCCGGGAACTTTCTGTCGGTCTATGCAGGCTTTGCCGATGGCAGTATTGCTTACGGTGATAAAGCGGAGGACTGGCCTGCCGATTATGACCCGCGCACCCGCCCCTGGTATCAGGACGCCATCAAATCCAGCAAACTGATCCTGACCGAACCCTATCAGGATTTTGATGGCAGCCTGGTCGTCAGCTTCGCCCGCTCCTTCAGCGGCGAGCGTCGGGGGGTTCTGGCAGCCGATCTGACCGTCACCCACATCATCGATAAAATCCTCGGCCTCAAACTGGACAATGCCGGCTTCGCCTTCCTGATCGACGGCAACAATACGCTGGTCGCCTATCAGGACGCCTCGCTCAGCCGCAAACCGCTGACTCAGCTGGATGATGAGCTGACATCCGGTTTCATCCGTGGCCTGACCGGCAGTCAGCAGGTCGCCGAGTTCCACTTTAATCAAGACGATCAGGATAAACTGATCCTGATCGCCCCGATTGCCGGGACCGACTGGTCCGTGGGGATAGTTCAGGATAAAGGGCTGGCCTATGCCGCCATCGGAAAAACCCTGTCTTTCACCCTCCTGGCTTCACTGCTGATGTACGCTGTGATTGCCATCCTGGCCAGTCTGATCATCAACAGCCTGCTCCGCCCGCTGAACGAACTGAACCGCTCGGTGCATGCCCTGACTCAGGGGAACGGCGATCTGACCCAGCGCATTGAGATTCAGCGCATGGATGAGGTCGGTGAACTGGCTGAGAACATGAACCTGTTCCTCAGTCAGCTGCAGCTGATGATCAAAGGGATTGTAGAGCGTTCCCACAACCTCAGTGAGCAGGCCGGACAGTCTTACCATCAGGCGCGCCAGGCTTCAGAGCGGGTCAACGGCCAGCAGGGGGAGATCAATCAGATCGCGACTGCCATTCATGAAATGTCAGCCACCGCGGCAGAAGTCGCCAGCCATGCCGAACTGACCGCCGCCGCCGCGCAATCTTCCACCAGCGCCTGCGATCAGGGACAGGCCGTTATCAGTCAGAACCGCGAAGCCATTGTCTCACTGGCCAATCAGGTTCAGGAAGCGGCCAGTGTGATTCAGGCACTGGAAGCCAATGCGCAGGATATTAACCATATTCTGGCTACCATTCAGGGGATTGCCGAGCAAACCAACCTGCTAGCACTTAATGCAGCCATCGAAGCAGCCCGTGCCGGTGAACAGGGTCGCGGTTTCGCCGTGGTCGCCGATGAAGTCCGGGTGCTGAGCCAGCGCACCCACGATTCCACCGAAGAAATCCGCGCCATGATTGAGACCCTGCAGAACAATACCCGTCAGGCCGTCGACAGCATGGGCGCCAGCACCGGTCTGGCAGGACAGAGCGTGGACTATGCTCAGGCAGCCAGCGACAGTCTGACGCAGATCACCCGGGCGATCGGGGAAATTTCTGATATGGCGACCCAAATCGCCAGCGCCGCGGAGGAGCAGCGCGCGGTGAGTGAAGACATCAGCCGCAACACCCAGACCATCCGTGATGTGTCGGACCATCTGGCAACCCAGACGCAGGATGTCAGCCACAGTGCCCAGGGCATGAGTCAGGCGGCCGAAGCGATGCGGGCAGACGTCTCGCGCTTCAAAATTTAAGCTCCCTCACCACAACTTTCCCGGCCAGCCTGACGCTGGCCGTTTTTTTATGCTTGCCCCCGCCTTCGTCCCATACCATTTCCCGGCGCTTTCCTGCATGATATGCGCCCTGTCCGAACGACACTCTGTCATCACGCTAATTTTTCGATAAGGATTTTCATGGGCTACGAATGGCTGGCGCTGGCGGCTGCCTCACTCTGGGCAGTCAGCAGTTTAATCTCCGTGACACCTTCCCGCCATCTGGGCGCCTTTGCCTACAGCCGCTGGCGCATGGCTTGCGTCACCCTGATGCTGTCGGTCATGGCACTGTTCAATGGCGGCTGGTCAACGGTTTCCTGGGATGTTTCACTGGTGATGGCCTTGTCCGGCCTGATCGGGATATTCATTGGCGATACTGCCCTGTTCGCCTGTTTTAACCGCATGGGGCCACGCCGGGCTGGCCTGCTGTTCTCCTGCCACGCCGTGTTTTCCGCCCTGCTGGGCATCTGGCTGTTCGATGAAACCTTATTGGGATGGAAACTGGTCGGGGCTGTGCTGGTATTTGCCGGAGTACTGACCGCGATTCTGTTTGGTCAGAAAAGCCAGAAGCATCAGATTGAAGCGATGACCGGTAGTCTGGGCGTTGCCATCATCCTCGGATTAACTGCCGCGCTGTGTCAGTCGTTGGGGGCCATCATTGCCAAACCCGCAATGCAGACATCTTTGGATCCGGTCGCCGCTTCAGCCATTCGGATGGCAACCGCATTTGGCGCACACAGTGTACTTCGGCTGAGTGGTGCGAAAATTGCCCGGCCCTTGCAGCCCATCACCCTGCCCATTCTTGGCATGGTCGCCCTGAACGGCTTTCTGGCGATGACTGTCGGGATGACGCTGATTTTATTTGCCTTACAGCACGGCGATGTCGGCATGGTCGCGCTGCTGTCATCCACCACACCGATTCTGATCCTGCCGCTTTTATGGATGTACACCCGCCACCGGCCACCGGGCGCAGCCTGGCTGGGCGCACTGCTGGCCGTAGTCGGCACCGGGCTGATCCTCGGTCACTGAATGCCCGGCCCGCCGGAATTAAGCGATAGTGACCGGGAAAGCGGTCACCTGCGCAATATGCGTCTGGCCCAGCGCCAGCATGATCAGACGGTCGATACCCAGCGCCACACCGGCACAGTCCGGAAAACCAGCCTTCAGGGCGGCAACTAAGTGATGGTCGATCGGCTGGGCAGTCAGCCCCATGCTCAGGCGCTTGGCATTATCAGATTCAAAACGAGTCAACTGCTCATCACCATCGGACAGCTCGTGAAAGCCGTTCGCCAGTTCAATGCCCTGAAAATAAACCTCAAAGCGCTCAGCCACACGATGATCAGCCGGGCTGATCCGTGCCAGTGCGGCCTGCGAGGCCGGAAAATCATAGACAACAGCCGGCACCTGCTGGCCGATCACCGGTTCGACGCCCATGCTGAACATCAGCTGCAGCAGAGTATCCCGATCGGTTTCATCAGCGGCCACATCGCCCAGATTCAGCGGCAGCGCCGCTTGTTTCAGCTCGTCCATCGATGCAGTCAGCGGACACACCTTCAGCACCTGCAAAAACGCCTGCTGATAACTCATCCGTTCTGCCGCGCCACATGACAGCACCTGTTGCAGCAAAGCATCCATTTCATCCATCAGCGCATGATGGTCAAAGCCGGGGCGGTACCACTCCAGCATGGTAAATTCCGGATTATGGTAACGACCGGATTCTTCATTGCGGAATGACTTACAGATCTGATAAATCGGCCCGCTGCCCGCCGACAGCAGACGTTTCATGTGAAACTCCGGACTGGTCATCAGATACAGAGTCTGGCCGTCTGCAAACCCCGGTCCGACAAACTCAGTCTGGAAGGTATGCAAGTGAATGTCGGTGACGGTCGCCTGACTCATCGCCGGGGTATCCACTTCCAGTACGCCGCGTTCGGCAAAAAAATGTCGGATCGAAGCCAGGATCGCAGCCCGCTGGCGCAGGTTCACCAGATCAGCCGTCGGTTGCCAGTGCATAGTCATAGAAGAATCTTTTTTCATCTGAGTCGAAAGTTGCGAAGACAAAACGGGGACATGAAAACAACAAAGGCCGCATGATGCGGCCCTTGTCTGATCACGCAATGAATTACTTCACGCGGCTGACGTATTCCGCAGAGCGGGTGTCAACTTTAATCACTTCACCGATTTGGATGAACAGCGGCACACGAACCACTGCACCGGTTGACAGCGTTGCAGGCTTACCACCTGTACCCTGCGTATCACCTTTCAGGCCCGGATCGGTTTCAACCACTTCCAGCTCAACAAAGTTTGGTGGCGTCACAGCGATTGGGTTACCATTCCACAAGGTCAGCGTACAGGTGTTGTTTTCGACCAGCCACTTCGCGTTGTCGCCCACTGCTTTCAGATCAGCTGCGATTTGTTCGAAGGTTTCATTGTTCATGAAGTGGTAGAATTCACCGTCGTTGTACAGATAATCCAGATCTGTATCCACGACGTCTGCTGCTTCAACTGTGTCACCCGACTTGAAGGTTTTTTCCAGAACCTTGCCAGACAGCAGCTTACGGATTTTGACTCGGTTGAATGCCTGGCCTTTGCCTGGCTTCACAAATTCGTTTTCGATAATGACACATGGTTCATTATCGAGCATAATTTTCATTCCGCCGCGGAATTCATTCGTGCTGAAAGACGCCATTTTTTTCCTCTTAACATCTTCGAGTTATTTTCATGCCGCACATCATAACCCGAAACGTCGCCCCTGTTGAGCAAAACTGGCTCGAACAGTTAGCCAATGCGATCTCGGATCCGCTTGAACTGCTTCATTTGCTGAAGATTGATCCCGCCCCCTGGCAGGAAGGTCTGGCAGCCAGAAAATTGTTTGCGCAGCGTGTCCCCAAAAGCTTTGTCGATAGAATGGAAATTGGCAACCCGCATGATCCCTTGCTGCGGCAGGTGTTGCCGCTGGCCGAAGAATTTGAGGTGCATGAAGGCTATTCACACGATCCGCTCGAAGAACAAGACAATGACCAGCCGGGACTGCTGCACAAATACCGGAACCGGGTCCTGCTGATCGTCAAAGGCGGCTGTGCCGTCAACTGCCGTTACTGTTTCCGCCGCCATTTCCCGTATCAGGATAACCCGGGCGGCAAACGCCAGTGGCAGGCTTCACTGGACTATATTGCCGCGCACCCGGAGCTGAATGAAGTGATCCTTTCCGGCGGTGATCCACTGATGGCCAAAGACAGCGAACTGCGCTGGCTGATTGAAGCCATTGCAGCGATTCCGCACATCAAACGGCTGCGGATCCACTCCCGCCTGCCTGTCGTCATCCCGGCCCGGATCACACCGGAATTCTGCACGATGCTGAATCAGATCCGGTTGCAGACCATGCTGGTCACGCATATCAACCATGCCAACGAAATCAGTGACGAACTGAGTCAGGCGATGGCATCGCTGCGGGAAGCGGGTGTCACCCTGCTCAATCAGGCGGTGTTACTGCGTGGCATCAATGATACGGTTGCGGCACAAGTGGCACTGAGTGAATCGCTGTTTGATGCCGGGATATTACCTTATTACCTGCACGTGCTCGACAAAGTGCAGGGCGCGGCTCATTTTCTGGTTGACGATGACGAAGCCCGCCAGATCATGGCCGGGCTGATGGCAAAAGTCTCCGGCTATCTTGTTCCCAAACTTGCCCGGGAGATCGGCGGCCGCACCAGTAAAACACCGCTGGATCTTCATCTGGAATAATTCATCCCCCGCAACAGACCGGAGATATTTCAGGCCAAAGGTTTGCCTTTGGCCTTTTTATTTTTTCACACTAACTTTTGCCTGAAAAAAACTGCTTTTATCTTTTTTCCCGGATTCGCCGCCTTTGACTGCCATGACGTCCTGCCGGGTCCTGAACTATTGACACAGGTTATTGAATTTCTCCGGTGCAAAAGCAGCAAAATTAAGCTTTTAGCCTTCCCCAATTCGTGACGATCACTCCATTTTTCGCAACAAAAACAACATCCTGTCATTTAGTTAAACATCAAAATAAACAACTATAAAAATATAATTTAACAAAACAAAAACAAATAAAATTTAAACATTTATTCGGATTGAAACTATTAATATTGTCATTAGACTGGCCGCCGAATACTCAGGTATCGCTCTTTTTTGTGATTCATATCACCTTTACCATTCGGAAATAGTCATGACTGCTAATTGGAATCTGAAAACCAAGCTTTCGATGCTGTTCACAGCCATCGCGCTTATCATCATCGCGGCCCTGTCTGCGATTTCCTATAACACGCTGGTCAATTCAGCGATGAACAGCATTGATACTGAACTGAACACGGCAGCGCATGCCGTGGAACAGCTCATCGGCGACTTACCGAACGATGAGAATGGCCGGGACGATGCGCTTTATGACGAGATTTCATCCCATCTGACGCACTTCACACAGGGAGCAAAACTGGAGTGGGCTTATGCCACCGTGCGTCGTAATGGCCAGATTTACTACACCTACATCAATCGCAGTACAGACGAATGGAAGCGCGGTCAGTATAAGAACTGGTATCTGGAGCGATACGATGAAGTTCCTGAGATGCTCTTCGAAGCATTCCGCACCGAAAAGAAACAATACCAAAGCTATCAGGGTGAGTTTGGCCGTTACCGTTCGGTCTTTGTGCCGTTCCGTGGCAACAACGGCGAAGTACATGTCATCGGTATTGATGTAAAGCTGACAGACATTGATGAAGTGAAGGCGGAAACCCTGAAGAAAACCTTTATTGTGGCAGCCATTTTCCTGGTGCTGGCAGTGGTTGTCGGCCGCATGATTGCCAACCTGATCGTCACGCCGATTAACGGCCTGAACGAAGTGTTGCGCTCTCTGGCCAATGGCAACTGGGATCTGAATCAGCGGGTCAAAGTACGCAGCCAGGACGAAATCGGTGAAATGTCCGACTCCTTCAATATCTTCATGGCTGCCCTGCGTGACCGCATGCTGGAAGTTCAGCAATCATCCGACAGCGTTGCAGCAACCAGTGCCCAGCTGGATATGCTGATCCGCGCCGTTGCCGATCGCTCCATGACCCAGTCTGAACATGTCGGCAGCAGTGCCACCGCCATCGAAGAGCTGGCAGCCAGTGCCCAGAGCATCACCGAAATTGTCGATAATGCCAATCAGCAAATGGGCCAGTTTGAAATGCTGACCCAAAGCACGGTCGAAGCCATTGAACACGCGGTCCGCGGCATGCAGTCAGTGCAGCGGGAAACCAATACCGTTGCAGGCAAACTGCAACAACTCGACAGCCGTGCCGGTGAAATCAACTCCATTGTCGAAGTGATCAAAGACATTGCCGATCAGACCAACCTTCTGGCTCTGAATGCGGCCATCGAAGCTGCCCGTGCCGGTACCCAGGGCCGTGGCTTCGCCGTCGTTGCCGATGAAGTGCGCCAGCTGTCTGAACGGACAGCAAAAGCCACCGTGGAAATCAGTACGATGATCAGTTCCATCCAGACTGATACCAGTGATACCACGCAGACCATGCAGACCGCTGTCGAACGTGTCGACAACAGCGTTCAGCATGCTGATCAGGCCAACGCATCCCTCAGTTCCTTTAATCAGGAAATCTCAGCGGTCAGTTCCGGCATGGAAGAAATCGCCGGTTCGGTCAAGGAGCAGGCTCACGCCTCAGATCATCTGTCTCGCAACGTTGCTTCCCTGAGTGACAGCGCGGAGGAAAACCGCCTGTCGACGATGGAAGCTCAACAGGGTGTCGACGAACTGAAACGCCGTGCTGATGCACTGCGCCAGGTCGTCAATCAGTTCACCCTGTAATCCGAAACAAGAAAAAGAGACGCACAATGAAAAACTTTAAATACTCACTGATTGCCCTCGCAATGATGGGGACGACTTCGGCTTCTATGCAGGCAACCGCGGCACCAACCCTGCCAGCGATTGAACAAGCACACAGCATGGATGAAGTACAGTCGTCAAATGCCTGGGTCGAGGTAGACAAAGCTGCCTTTGAGTCCAACATTGCGCACCTGCAAAACTACGTTGGCCGGAATACGGACATCTGTGCCGTCATGAAAGCCGACGCTTACGGGAACGGTATTGCCAACCTGCTGCCTTCGGTCATCCAAAGCGGAATTCCTTGCGTAGGAATCACCAGCAACGCCGAAGCACAACTGGTTCGCGACATGGGCTTTCATGGTCGTCTGATGCGTCTGCGTGCAGCAACACCGTCTGAAATTGAGGCGGCCGTTGATCTAAATCTGGAAGAGCTGATCGGGACCAAGCAGCAGGCGAAAATCATTGCCCGCATCGCGAAACGTCACGGTACTGTCATTCCGGTACACCTGGCCCTGAACTCCGCCAATATGGGCCGTAATGGTCTCGAAATGCGGACTAAGAACGGTAAAAAAGAAGCCAGAAAGATTGTCGCGACCAAGCACCTGCAGATCGTGGGCATCATGACCCACTTCCCGACCGAAAATCTGGATGAAATTCGCGATGGTCTGCGCCAGTTCAAGCAGGACAGCCAGTGGATTTTCAACCACACTGCATTGGAGCGTGATGACGTTCTGCTGCACGTGGCTAACTCTTTCACCACGCTGATGGTGCCGGAAGCCCAGCTGGACATGGTTCGTACCGGTGGTGCACTGTACGGTGACACAACGCCTGAGTTCCCTGAGTACAAACGCATTGTGTCGTTCAAAACTCAGGTGGCTTCCATCCACCGTCTGCCAGCCGGTTCAACGATCGGTTACAGCAAGACTGAAACCCTGAAACGTAACTCAGTACTGGCCAACCTGCCAATTGGTTACTCAGATGCTTTCCCGCGTTCACTGAGCCGGGTCGGTGAAGTGCTGATCAATGGTCAGCGTGCCAAAGTTCTGGGCAGCGCATCCATGAACACCACCATGGTTGATATCACCGATATCAGAGGCGTGAAGCCAGGCGATGAAGTCGTGCTGTTCGGCCGCCAGGGCAGAGACGAAATCACCATCGGGGAAACCGAAGATCGTTCAGGCCGAATTCTGTCTGAACTCTACACCCTGTGGGGCGTTTCAAACCCGAAAGTGCTGAAATAATTCAGCCCTCCCCTGAGGCCATCCTCCCCCTTTGGTCTCAGGGGACCTTTCCAGACAGCATCTGTACTGGCTTCCCCCGGATTGAGCAAATTTTCTTCTCGTCACCATCAAAAGAGATCATGGTCCTACCTCTCGATTCCTGGTCGCTTTCAAGGCATATTCTGCGTCCGTTTTACTGAGCTGAAATATCAGGATCGCCAACCAAACAGCTCAGATTCCTCCAGCTTGTTGATGAGAACACGATGAAAATTGGCATTTTGTCCCAGAACGCAAACCTGTATTCCACCCGACGCCTGCGTGAAGCCTGCGAGCAACGCGGCCATGAGGCGGTGGTGATTAACGCCCTGCGCTGCTACATGAACATCAATTCCGTCCAGCCATCCATTCACTTTGAAGGGCATGATCTGGTGGGCATTGATGCCATTATCCCGCGTATCGGCGCCGACATTACTTTTTACGGCTGTTCTGTCCTGCGTCAATTTGAAATGATGAACGTGTTTTCCATCAACCAGTCAATTGCGATTTCACGCTCCCGTGACAAGCTGCGCTCGCTGCAGCTGCTGAGCCGCAAAGGTATTGGCATGCCGATCACCGGCTTTGCCAGCAAACCGGACGACGTCAAAGACCTGATCAAAATGGTTGGCGGGACACCGGTGGTGATCAAGCTGCTGGAAGGCACACAAGGCATTGGTGTCGTGCTGGCAGAAACCCAGAAAGCGGCAGAGAGCGTGATCGAAGCCTTCATGGGCCTGAAAGCCAACATCATGATCCAGGAATACATTGCCGAAGCCGGCGGCGCCGACATTCGCTGCTTTGTGCTGGGTGATAAAGTCATCGCGTCGATGAAACGTCAGGCCGCAGACGGCGAATTCCGTTCAAACCTGCACCGCGGCGGCAGCGCATCTCTGGTACGAATCACGCCGGAAGAACGCCGCACCGCAGTCGCGGCGGCAAAAGCCATGGGGCTGAATGTGGCAGGCGTGGATTTGCTTCGCTCCAACCGCGGGCCGCTGATCATGGAAGTGAACTCTTCTCCGGGCCTCGAAGGTATCGAGCATGCCACCGGCAAAGACATTGCCGGGATGATCGTGGAATACATTGAAAAGCACGCCAAGAAAAAACGTCGCCACCAGGATCAGTAATTTCAAAGCACAGGCTGCGACACCCTTTGCGCAGCCTGTACAGCTTACCATTTAAAAATCACCAAATTCCTGCGCGCTCAATCACACCAAGACTCCACCTTAAAACATCAGACACTAAGTCATTGTTTTTAAATAAATTTAAATATTGTACAGCTTTTCAGGCAATTTTCCCGACGAACTCAGACATTCAACTTTTCTTGTCAAAACAGGCTGCTTCTCTCAGCTCTCAGATAAAACGCCATTCCGTACAGCTTTCTTGTTAGATTTCAGCTTATTGATGAACAAAAATGAAAGCTAAATTAGCAACAACGAAATAAACACCTAACACATTGATCGATAATATTTTTATATCGTGTACAGCTTTTCCCGCTTTTTTCCGGATCAACTGACTTATCCTGCGTCAGGCGCATCATGGCATAATAACGTTGCTGAACAATTTCGAACAAATTTGTCGAAAAACACAACAGACAGCTTTTTTGTTTCAATTCAGCGAATTACTGCTCATGATTCCACTCAAACAAATTTCAGCAAAACCTAAAGTACAATCTATTGATTTTAATAGCCTTTATGAAGTGTACAGCTTTTCGCGCTTTTTTCCGGGCAAGCATTGAAGCCTGATATTCAGCGCAGCTTTGCATCAAAGTTGCTCAAGAGATGCAGCTTTTGCCGTGGCCGCGGTTTTGCTGGCAAAAGACTGTGTCCGGATTGAATTGCCTGTCAATCAGACGCTGAGCGGCACAAACATCATCTAGCTCACCCCGAAAAATAGAATGAGCGGGCTGGCCACAGAAAGACGGCCCAAAAAAAGACCCGCGATTGCGGGCCTGGCAGCTTTTCGGGGCAATGACCGGCTAAATCACGGTAGATGATGTTTGCAGGTGCACCCGGTAACCGCCTGACGGTTCAGCTTCGAAATCGACGAAGTTCTGAATGGCATCCAGCGTATCCTCTTCATGATGCGTCACATACAACAACTGACTCAGTCCGGTCGAAGCAATACGGTTCAGTGCCCGAAACACCAGTTTACGGCTGAGGAAATCCAGCCCCTGATACGGTTCATCCAGAATCAGCAGTGCTGGCTGTTTGATCAAAGCCCTGCCGATCAACAGCAGCCGTTGCTGACCATAATCCAGTTCCCGGAAGCTCACTTTTTCCAGCGCCGTCATTTCCAGCAAGCTCAGCCATTCCCGGGCCAGCTGGATTTCCCGTTGACTCGGCTGCTGGTAAAGCCCGATGGAATCATAAAAACCCGACAACAGTACATCCAGGGCCGGACAGCTCACCCGGTATTGCAGATGCAGGGCTGACGAGACCACACCAATATGCTTTTTCACATCCCAGATGGTTTCACCACTGCCGCGCTTCATCCCCAGGACCCGGATATCATTGCTGTAGCATTGCGGATGATCACCGAGAATCAACCCCAGCAAAGTACTCTTGCCGCAGCCGTTCGGCCCGCGGACCTGCCAGTGCTGGCCCTGCTCTATCTGCCAGTTCACCCCGGTAAATATGGTTGCACCGACGTATTCGACTTTAACGTCATGCATCTCCACCAAAGGATTCGGATAATCATGCGCGGTCTGATGCGCCTGCACCAGCGCCAGCATGGCATCGCTCTTCTGTTCAGATAACGCCTTCATTTGCGCCATCACCGGATGGGTCAGCCATGCTTCATGAGTCAGCGTCTGCGACAACTGCTGCTCATCGAACAAGGCAACATGGGTAATAAAAGGCGGCAGCTCGTCTTCCCGGGACGTCACAATGAGTAACTGCATCTGCTCAGATAATTCTTCGAGCAACACGGATAAGGCCTTACGGTGTGCGAGATCTAACCCGGCGTAAGGTTCATCCAGGATCAGTAATTCTGGCACAGCTGCCAGCGCCCGGGCCAGCATGACCCGGCGGGTTTCTCCCGTCGACAACTGACGAAAGCCGCGGTGGCGAAGCTGACCTAAATCAGCCTTGTCCAGTAAGGCATCAAGTTCAGCTTCAGGGCATCCCGCCTCCAGCACCAACGCCTCAACGGTCGAACCGTAATCAATCCTATCGAGGTAATCACTGTCATCTTTTTCCAGTTCAAGATCCAGCAACCGCTGCTGCTCATGCAGCGAAATACAGGCAACCCGCTGAGGTAACTCGTGAATCTTTCCGTGCGCCGGTTCCAGCTCACCGCTGAGAATGCGTACCAGCAACGAAGCGGCATGACTGTGTGTCGAAAAAATGCCCCAGTGCTGTGCCGGTTCAATCTGCCAGTTTTCAATGGACAGCGACGCTGATTCCGTATGGTGTTTTAAAGACGCAATGCGCATGTCAGACGTTCCTTGTGATGCAGACTTCCTGAGAGCCTTTCATAGTGCAGAACTTACTGCTCAATTTCCATACATAGTTGACTTTAAAGACAATAAAAAGCCGAAGCTGCGACTTCGGCGATGCGCTGCAGAACATTGTGTGGGCCGACTGATCCGGCTCAAGAGGACGCCGCCAGCACCTTCAGGCTGTGGAATAATTCAAACAGGGTACTGACTTCACCGACATGAGCCTGCTCCGGGTTCATCCCCAGCTGCAGTTTCACCGTCCGGCTGCCGCCATGGGTCAGATCAACACGCACTAAGTCCCCCTGCTCAAGCAGTTCAGCCACGGCACCCTCCGGCAGCCAGCCAAAACCCAGCCCCCGTTTGACTGAAGTTACCGCGGCGGCAAGGCTGCTCACCGTCAGGCGCTGGTGTGATCCCAGCCAGCCGCTGTCAGTGTCCCGGGTGCCCGAATCGCGGATCACCACCTGGCGGAAATCTTTGAGGGCAGGCTGAAAAACTTGTCTCGCAGCGGCTAACGGAAACGATGGGGCGCAGACACAACAGAGCGCCACCTCTGCCAGAGGCTCGAGAATGGTTTCTTTCGGCAGCTGGCTGGCAATCGCCACAGACACCGCTCCGGATTCCAGTAACTGACCCGCACCGGAAAGCGCTGTTTCATACACCCGGAGCGATACCGCCGGGTAAATTTCGTAAAAGCGTTCAAAAATCTCCTGCGTAAAAGCAGGCGGCAGCAGCACATCCACCGCAAGGCTCACCTCTGTCATCAGTTGTCCCTGATATTTCGAAGCCAGAGTTTCAATCTGAATTGCATTATGGTGCAGGCTTTGTGCACGCGGCAGCAGTTCACGCCCCAGCTCGGTCAGCGTGGAGCTCCGGCCTTCAACCACAAAAAGCGGCAGCCCCAGTAAAGACTCCATCTTCTTGATACTGTGACAGACTGCAGACTGGCTTTTGTTCAGCTGCAAAGCCGCTTTGGCCGCACTGCCTTGCTCAGCAATGGCGATAAAAGCCCGCCACATTTCCAGCGTGACACGCGCAATCGGCATAAACTCATCCCTTTTCATATGAAGTCAGCACTATGACCGAAAAATACGGGTTCAGGCAACAACCTTCTTGATGGAAGGCCGTTCCTGAACCTTTGGCTTCACTGACTGAGTTTTTTCGCCAGGGTCGCCACATGTTTCCCCTGAAACTGTGCCATCGCCAGTTCTTTGACCGACGGCTGGCGGGAACCGTCTCCGCCGGCGATACAGGCCGCGCCCAACGGCGAGCCCCCTTTCACCTCCGATACATCGGCCAGTTCTGGCGAGGTATAAGGCAAACCAACCACCACCATCCCATGGTGAAACAGCGTGGTATGGAACGACTGCACTGTCGTTTCATTGCCGCCGCCGGTTCCCGTCGACGTAAACACACTGCCAATTTTGCCAACCAGTTTCTGCTCAAACCACAACCCGCCGGTCTGATCCAGGAAGTTCCGCATCTGTGCGGCCATATTGCCGAAACGTGTTGGGGTTCCAAAGAGAATGGCATCGTATTCTGCCAGATCCTGCGGCTTAGCAAGCGGTGCCTGCTGATCGAACCGGATACCGGATTTCTTCGCAATGTCCTCCGGCACCAGCTCAGGCACCCGCTTGATATCAACGTCCACATCGCCGGCACTTCGTGCCCCTTCTGCCACCGCATGGGCCATGGTTTCAATGTGTCCGTAACTGGAGTAATAAAGCACTAAAACTTTTGTATTCATTGTATTTCCCCGCCTCAATCTGATGAAAATGGTGTCTTTCGGTTAAGCTGCCTGTTCATTGCTGATCAACTGCAACAGTGCCTGCTCCGTCAGGGTCTGCGAAACCACCTGCGCACCATTGATGATGAGACTGGGAATACTGCGCAGCTTAAACTCCCGGGCACGTTTCAGATCCGCTTCGACCGCATCACGCACGTCGTCACTATCCAGCAGCGCTTCGAATCGCACGGTATCCAGCCCGATATTTCCGGCTGCAGCAATGATCACGTCACGATCGCCGATGTTGTCATTCACTTTGAGGTGAAGATGCTGGATTTCATCAAAATAATCCCAATGGGTATCCGAATTCCCCATCAGCTCAGCGGCTTTCGCCCCCAGCGCCGCCAGATATCCGCTCGGGTAAGAGAATGGCTTGGCTCGCATGCCTTCAATCTCAAACCGGCCCGGATCATCCGCATGCTGCTGACAAGCGACCCAGTGATTCAGAATTTCTTGTTTTGCCGCTTCCAGCGAACCAAAACGCTGGATCATTTCCGCATCATTGCGCTGCAACACAAAACAGCGCTGCTTGACTGCCACATCTGCCCGCTCAGCCAGCTTGCGCAGCCGTGGGCTCAGGACATAACACCAGCCACAGACGGCATCATGAAAAAATTCCAGGGTAATTTTTGGCTTTGTATCCGACATTAATCGTTTCCTCAATTCAGATTCAGGACATCAAATTCAAAGCCTGGCCAGGCAGTACACGCTGTTCGTTCAGCTCAGGAATCATCTTAGGGGGAAAGCGGCAGGAAAAAAATTGCAAAGAATTGGGGGGTATTATCGATTTTTTGCAAGGGTTAAAAGCCTGCGATTTTCCGCAGGCAACATCAGGAAAGGATGAAATAGATTTTAATTTCGGGTGATCACATAAGCATTGTTGCCCATGCCGGTCCCCACCTTACAACTGACGGAAAAATGATGTCGGCCGCGGGTATAGTTACTTGGGATTGGCGAATTGGCACACACCGTAAAGCTGGATCTGTACTTATCCGCATACACCTGAGTACTGCCGTTGATAGAATTGCCGGAGCCAAAATTACAAGCCGTATTGTAAATATTCGCGATAATCACGAAACCGTCATAGACACGGCTGTGATACCCCGCGCAGGTTCTGAACGTCGAACCATCTTTCGGGGCCAGTGAAAGAATGTAAGCATTATCACTGTGCTGCCAACTGCCACAGTTAAAATCCACCGTCGTTCGGGTGATCACATATCCGTCCGGAATGAAATCTCCGCGGCAAATCGTCATGCTTCTGGCCTGAACCTGAAACATCTCACTCAGACGCTCGTCAGAGAGCATTTCATTGCCCGGGATCTGATGAATCTGAGCATCCAGATGGTATTGGTCAATAAATGCTTGCTCCGATTCACTGGCATGCACGGTTCCGGTCATCCAGAGACCACTTGCTGCAATCAGCAGGATGATTTTTCTCATCCTGATTTTACTCAACCGGGTTGCTCTCAATATCGCTTTGCTGAACATGGAAAACTCCTGAAGGTGGACGGATATCAACATGAGAGTCTCCGTGAAACAAAACAGCGAGCGATATAGGCTGATCTGAAAAATTGAAGATCGATAAGAAGAAAAATCACTGAGGGACAGCGTGATTTCAGAAAATCGGTAGAAACACCACAATATAAAATCAGTCACTTAACATAGACGTGAAAGAAAAAAATCATCCATAAAAAAACCCGCCTTTCAGCGGGTTTTCTGATTCATCACAGATGACGGGGCTGATTACATCATGCCGCCCATGCCACCCATACCGCCCATCGCGGCGCTCATATCTGGCGCGTCGCCTTTTGGCAGTTCAGTCACCATCGCTTCGGTGGTGATCATCAGGCCAGCAACAGACGCTGCAAATTGCAGTGCAGAACGGGTTACTTTGGTTGGATCCAGGATACCCATGTCCAGCATGTCGCCGTATTCGCCGGTTGCAGCGTTATAACCGAAGTTACCTTCGCCATTCTTCACTTCGTTCGCAACGACAGACTCTTCGTCACCAGCGTTACGGGTGATTTGACGGATTGGCGCTTCCATTGCACGCAGCGCAACACGGATACCTACGTTTTGCTCTTCGTTGTCGCCAGTCAGCTCAGTCAGTTTAGAAGCCGCACGGATCAGGGCAACACCACCACCGGCAACCACGCCTTCTTCAACCGCAGCACGGGTTGCGTGCAGGGCATCTTCAACGCGGTCTTTCTTCTCTTTCATTTCAACTTCAGTGGCAGCGCCAACTTTGATCACAGCAACACCGCCTGCCAGTTTAGCAACACGCTCTTGCAGTTTCTCTTTGTCGTAGTCTGAAGTCGCTTCTTCGATTTGCTGACGAATTTGAACCACACGGCCCTGAATCGCAGTTTCTTCACCATGGCCATCAATGATAGTGGTGTTTTCTTTGGTGATGCTGACACGCTTGGCCTGACCCAGATCTTCCAGAGTCACTTTGTCCAGCTCCATGCCGATTTCTTCAGAAATCACAGTACCTGCAGTCAGGACAGCGATGTCTTGCAGCATCGCTTTACGACGGTCACCGAAACCTGGTGCCTTCACAGCAGCCACTTTCACGATACCACGCATGTTGTTCACAACCAGTGTCGCCAGCGCTTCACCTTCAACATCTTCTGCAATGATCAGCAGCGGACGAGAAGCTTTTGCAACCGCTTCCAGCGTTGGCAGCAGTTCACGGATGTTCGAGATTTTCTTATCAACCAGCAGGATAAACGGGCTTTCCAGATCCACGCTGCCTGCTTCCTGGTTGTTGATGAAGTACGGAGACAGGTAACCGCGGTCGAACTGCATGCCTTCAACAACGTCCAGCTCATCGTGCAGCGCCTGACCTTCTTCAACGGTGATCACGCCATCACGACCAACTTTTTCCATGGCTTCAGCAATGATGTTACCAACCGTCGCATCAGAGTTCGCAGAAATCGTACCCACCTGTGCGATCGCTTTGCTGTCTGCACAAGGCTGAGACAGTGCTTTCAGTTCTTCAACCGCAGCAACCACAGCTTTGTCGATACCACGCTTCAGATCCATCGGGTTCATGCCCGCAGCCACAGCTTTCAGACCTTCGTTCACAATCGACTGAGCCAGAACCGTTGCAGTCGTTGTACCGTCACCGGCAGCGTCGTTTGCCTGAGAAGCAACTTCTTTCACCATCTGTGCGCCCATGTTCTGGAACTTGTCTTCCAGCTCAATTTCACGCGCAACAGATACACCATCTTTAGTGATGGTTGGAGCACCGAACGACTTGTCCAGAACCACGTTACGGCCTTTCGGGCCCAGGGTAACTTTGACAGCGTCAGCCAGAATGTTCACACCTTCCAGCATTTTTACACGAGCGTCATTACCAAATTTTACGTCTTTAGCAGCCATGTTTAACTTCCTTTCTTAATTCTTGATTCGAGGTGAATGGATTATTCAACAATTGCCAAGATGTCAGTTTCAGACATGATCAGAACTTCTTTGCCTTCAATCTTCTCGGTCTTGGTCGCGTAACCTTCAGAGAAGATGACAGTATCACCAACTTTGACGTCCAACGGCTGCACAGAACCATTCTCAAGAATGCGGCCCTTGCCCACAGCCAGTACAGTACCGCGGGTAGATTTTTCTGCAGCAGAACCAGTCAGAACGATGCCACCAGCAGATTTAGATTCAACTTCCTGGCGCTCAACGATCACTCGGTCATGTAAAGGACGAATATTCATCGGTCGTCTCTCCTGATTTTGGTAATATCCATAGGTTTGTTTGAAAGCGAGCCGGTCAGTTTGTCCGGCTCACGAAATCTGTTCCTTAGACATGTTGGGTCGTTTTTCTGGAACCCAAGTCCTGTCGTTAAATTTTTTTGTTTTTTCTGCCAGATTTTTTGCCGGATCACACTCTTTGCTTTAGGGTGGGCTGGCAAAAGCGAACTTGAGAACCTTATGACCCGATCAGAACGACCAGATAAACATGGGCTGCTGTCGGCCCCGATCCCGGAAGTTTTACGACGCCTGACCATTCCCATGGTGTTTGGGATGATCGCGATTCTGATGTTCAATCTGGTCGATACCTTCTTTATTTCTTTGCTAGGCACCCGGGCGCTGGCCGCTGTCAGCTTCACGTTTCCTGTCACCTTTGCCCTGAATTCCATCACCATGGGCGTCGGGGTCGGCCTGTCCGCCTGCATCGGCCGGCTGCTGGGCAGCGGAGATGACCATGCCGCCGCACGGGTTTCCAGCCACGGGCTGTTACTGGCGGTACTTCTGGTCGTCGCGGCCGCCGGACTGGGGCTGCTGACCATCAATCCGCTATTCCGCCTGCTGGGCGCGGAAGAAAACCTGCTGCCGATCATCCATGAATACATGGCGGTCTGGTATCTGGCGATTCCGCTGCTGGTGATCCCCATGGCCGGGAACAGTGCCATCCGGGCCACCGGCGATGCCCGAACCCCGGCGAAAATCATGATGCTGGCCGGCGTGATCAACGGTGTGCTCGATCCGTTGCTGATTTTTGGCTACGGCCCTTTCCCTGAACTGGGTGTCCGGGGTGCCGCCATTTCAAGCGGTGTCAGCTGGGCGGTGGCGCTGGTGTGGTCACTGCGGATCTTAATCGTACGGGAAAAGCTGCTGGCAATGCCGGATCTCCGGCTCATCTTTGCCGACTGGCGGCAGATCCTCCATATCGGGACACCAGCCGGGCTGTCGAATGCACTCACGCCCCTGTCGAATGCTTTAATCATGGTGCTGCTTGCGGCTCAGGGGACGGCCTCAGTGGCTGCCTATGGCGCTGCGATGCGGATTGAATCGCTGCTGATGCTGGTCATGATCGCGCTCAGCTCTGCTCTGATGCCATTCATGGCGCAAAACTTAGGTGCTGAACAACCCCGCCGGGCCTTTGAGGCTCTGTTCAAGGCGATGAAATTTGCATTAGGCTTCCAGTTACTGGTGTTCATCATGATGGTGCCGCTCAGCTGGCCATTATCCGCCCTGTTCAGTCAGGATGAAGCGGTCCGGACCCAGCTCTGGCATTACCTGATCCTGGTCCCGGCCAGTTATGGCTTACTGGCCATCTGCATGCAGCTGATTAATGCCCTCAATGCGCTGCATCTGTCGTTTCAGGCCCTGCTGTGGAACCTGATCCGGCTCTTTGGTCTGCTGCTTCCTGCCGCCTGGCTGGGCAGCTGGGTCAACGGCACGGAGGGCCTTTTTACTGGCATTGCAGTCGCCAATGTGCTGTGCGGACTGGCGGCTTTGGTGTATGCCCGCAGGCTGCGGCGCTGGCATGTGCCATCACCGGCAGTGATGGTCGGGAAATAACAAAACAGGCAGCCGTGGCTGCCTGTTTTTAAATCCGAACTGCTTTTTTAATGCAGTCGATGCTGATCGTCATCGTCTGAGTTTTGACGCTTTCCTTTGTCGTCTTTACGCTCATATTCACCGTCAAAAACGTCCCCTTGCTGGTTGCCACTCTGATCATGACCAAAGGGATCACGGTGAGAAAACGGCCCGTGCGACCCAAACCTGCCACCGAAACCATTCTGATGCATGCTCTGAATCTTCACCTTGGTCATCAGATAACGGGCAATCGCGGCACGCGGCCCCGGCAGCAGAACAATCAGGCCCATGGCATCCGTCATGAAACCCGGCGTCAGCAACAGCACCCCGGCCACAGCCAGCATCACACCTTCCAGGATCTGCTGCGCCGGGAGTTCACCTTGATTAAGCCGATCCTGGACCGACAGCAAGGTGGCAATCCCCTGACTGCGCACCAGCGATGCCCCCACAATCGCCGTCAGCAGAACCAGAAACAGCGTGGTCCACAGCCCGAGTACCCCGCCAACCTGAATAAAAAGCGCAATTTCAATGACGGGGACAAGAATAAACAGCAGTAAAAGAACAGGAAACACAAACACCCCTTGATCAGGCTGGCAAACAAAACAAATGCGGACACCGGCAGCTCCATGCGCCGATACCCTTGATGTTGTCTATGATGGCGGGATTCCCCTGATTTTCAACCCTAGCACCGGATGCTTTTAACCGGATCACCATTCTGAATCAATTTCAGGGTCTGGCGAAGGTGATATGTTTGGCAAACACATTTGTTAGCAAAGATTGCGCAGAAACCGGTCCCGAAACAAGGAACCGTTGACCCTACCGGTTTCAATCACGTCACTCTCGGAGCGGTTATGATTGGAATTGAGCTTTTCATTGTTCTTGCTTTTATTTTTCTTGGGGCCCGGATCGGCGGGATCGGCATTGGTTTTGCGGGCGGTGCCGGCGTGCTGGTGCTCTCTCTCGGACTGGGCCTGCCAGCGGGTCATATTCCGGTCGATGTGATCCTGATTATTATGTCGGTCATCACCGCCATTGCTGCCATGCAGGTTGCCGGTGGGATGGACTGGCTGGTCGACCTGGCCGAATGTTTTCTGCGCAAGCACCCCAAACGCATCAACTTTTACGCGCCGATGGTTACCTACGTCATGACGTTGCTGGCCGGTACCGGACACACGGCTTTTTCGACCCTGCCGGTGATTGCAGAGGTCGCCAAGGAGCAGGGCATTCGCCCCTCACGCCCCCTGTCGATTGCGGTGATTTCCTCTCAGATAGCCATTACCGCTTCGCCAATATCCGCCGCGCTGGTGTTTTTCTCCGGGCTGCTGGAACCGCTGGGCATCAGCTACCTGACTTTGCTGGCCATTTGTATTCCGAGTACCTTCGGAGCCTGTATGCTTGGTGCCCTGGTCGCCAGCTTTCAGGGCTGCGAGCTGAAAGATGACGCGGTGTATCAGGAACGGCTCGCCAAAGGGCTGGTCCGGGTCAAAGGCAGTCAGGTCAGAAACATCCCGGTCACTGCCAAGCCTGCCACTTACATCTTTCTGGCCGCCATTGCAGCCGTGGTCATCTACGCCACCCTGATCTCCGATGCAGTCGGACTCATTCCTGATCCGGCAATGGGACGTAACCAGGCCATCATGGTTTTCATGCTGACTGCCGCCATGGCCATTGTCCTGTTCACCAAAATTGATGCCGGGCAAATTGCCAGTGCCGCAACCTTCAAATCCGGTATGAGTGCCTGCGTCTGCGTGCTGGGGGTTGCCTGGCTGGGCGATACTTTTGTGTCGAGCCATATTGAGGGCATCAAAACCGTGGCCGGTGAATTGCTGGCACAGTATCCCTGGATGCTGGCGGTGACCTTGTTCTTTGCTTCCATGCTGCTGTATTCACAGGGCGCCACCACGACGGCCCTGATGCCCGCAGCCTTGGCCATCGGCGTTTCACCGCTGACTACAGTCGCCTCTTTTGCCGCGGTCAGTGCGCTGTTCGTCCTGCCCACCTACCCGACGCTGCTGGCCGCAGTGGAAATGGACGATACCGGCTCAACCCGTATCGGGAAGCTGGTCTTTAACCATCCTTTCTTCCTGCCGGGTGTGACAACAATCGCCGCTTCCGTGGCGCTGGGCTTCCTGCTGGGGCCTATACTTGCCTGAGAAGTGTCTGTGATATGAAACTCTGCGGTATTTATCCGGTCTGACAGACATAAACCGATAAGGTATAGTCGCCTGATGAGCAACCCGCTCTCAGGCGGCAATATTCAGACTGATCATGAGCCAGAATCCGATGACTATACTGCGACACCTGCGTATCACACGTTTGTTTGTCTTTTTCCTGCTGTTCCTCAGCCTGCCGTTACGAGCTGAGTTTTCGCTGCCGGGACTGACAGAGCCTTCCAGCCAGAACAGCTTCGTCCCGGTTGATCAGGCTTTTGCGTTTAACTTTTCCCAGAACGACGACCAGCTGGTGCTCGACTGGCAGGTCAGACCGGGTTATTACCTCTACCAGCATCAGCTTTCCGTCACCGCCAGTGGAGCAACCGTCGGTGATATCCGTCTGCCCGCAGGCACGCCCTACAAAGATGAATTCTTCGGTGATGTCACCATTTATCCCGAGCCGCTGACCCTCCAAGTACCGATTGTTCAGGCGGGTGACAATGCCACGCTGACCGTGCGTTATCAGGGCTGTGCCAAGGCCGGTTTCTGTTACCCGCCGGAAACCCGTGAGGTACCGCTCTTTGCGGTCGCCGCTGCTGCCGGCACCGCAACAGCCAGCGCAGCGCCGGTCAAAGCCAATCTGATAGTAAGTACTGACACCGACATTCAAAACCATTCAGGTGAGCGCCAGAACGACACAGCCGTGACCAGCGCCCCGGTCAGCCAGCAGGACAAGCTGGCCAGCGATCTGGCCGAGCAGTGGTGGACGCCGCTGCTGTTTCTGGCTCTGGGTATCGGGCTGGCATTCACGCCCTGCGTGCTGCCGATGTATCCGATCCTGACCGGCATCGTACTGGGCCGCGGTCAGCTCAGTAACGGACGTACTTTTACCCTGGCCTTCACTTATGTCCAGGGTATGGCGCTGACTTACACCCTGCTGGGGTTAGTGGTTGCTTCGGCCGGGCTTCAGTTTCAGGCAGCGTTACAGCATCCTTACGTCCTGATCGGCCTCAGCGCACTCTTCGTGCTGCTGGCGCTGTCGATGTTCGGGGCTTACACCCTGCAACTGCCCTCCAGTGTCCAGACCTGGCTGAGCCAGCTCAGCAACCAGCAATCCGGCGGCCAGCTCGGCGGTGTATTTGCGATGGGCGCCATTTCCGGTCTGGTGTGCTCTCCCTGCACCACAGCGCCGCTGTCCGGTGCTCTGATTTACGTCGCCCAGAGCGGAGACTTACTGACCGGTGCCGTGGCTCTGTATGCGCTGGCGATCGGGATGGGGATTCCGCTGATCCTGGCTGCCATGTTCGGCAACCGTCTGCTGCCGAAAGCCGGTGCGTGGATGAACAGCGTAAAAATCTTCTTCGGATTTGTACTGCTGGCCGTACCACTGTTCCTGCTGGAACGCATCCTTCCGGCGAACCTGATGCCTTATCTGTGGGCCATCTTTGGTGTGGCTGTGTTTGGCTGGCTGTATCATGTCAAACAGGGCATGACCCACTCCTGGCGCAGCAGCCTGCTCGGTATCCTCGCTATTGTGGGATTACTGGGGTCTCTTTTACCAGTTTATCAGGGGCTGACGGGGTCACAACAGCAACAAGCCACTCAGTTGCCTGAGATCACCTTCAAGCGCGTGTCCAGCATGGACGAACTGAATACAGCCCTGGCCCAGGCCAAAGCCGAAGGAAAACCAGTCATGCTGGATTTCTATGCTGACTGGTGCGTGGCCTGTAAAGAATTCGACAAGTACACCTTCCACGATGCCAGCGTCGCGCCTGAACTCCAGCGCTTTATCCTGCTGCAGGCCGATGTGACCGACAGTAAGCCGGACGATATCAAGCTGCTGCAAAAAATGAATGTCCTGGGCCTGCCGACGCTGGACTTCTGGCATGCGGACGGCGAACAGGCCGCCAAGGCCCGCCTGACCGGTTTCATGGAAGCCGAGCCATTCCTTGATCACCTGAAAGCGAATCAACTCATTGGTCAATAAGCAGAAAACTATTCCCCAATGACATAAAACGCCCCCAAGTCGCGAACGGGAACGGATCCAGTTCGTAACTTGGGGGCGAACAAATTGATCTGTCTGACCGGCAGTGATAGCGTTAACAAAAACTAAACACTCAATGCCATGGACGCTCAGTACACAATCGTCATCGCCGATGACCACCCCCTGTTCCGCAATGCACTGTTTCAATCCGTGCACATGGCGGTCAGTAAGGCGAATCTGCTGGAAGCAGACTCCCTCGATACCCTGTTAACGCTGCTTGAAAAAGAACCCGATGTTGATCTGGTGCTGCTGGATCTGAAAATGCCCGGCGCCAACGGCATGTCCGGCCTGATTCAACTGCGGGCCCAGTACCCGGAACTGCCGGTGGTGGTCGTGTCTGCCAACGAAGAAGCCTCAGTGATCCGGCAGGTCCGTCATCACGGGGCATTCGGCTTCATTCCAAAATCCAGTGATATGCGCGCCCTGATCAGCGCACTGAATCAGGTGCTGGAGGGTGAGCCCTGCTTCCCACCGGGGATCGGCGAGGATGAAGACAACCCCGAAATGGATGCGCTGGCAGCCAGAATTGCAACCCTGACGCCGCAACAGTACAAGGTATTGTGTATGCTGTCTGATGGCCTGCTCAACAAGCAAATCGCCTACGAACTCAATGTGTCGGAAGCCACCATCAAAGCCCACATGACCGCCATTTTCCGCAAACTCGGGGTCAAAAACCGCACTCAGGCCGTGATTCTGTTAAACGAACTCAGCGACGAGTGAGTGATGACTCACTCGTCGTGTTTCAGGAGGCAACGTCCTCTTCTTCCTCTGGCAGGCGTAAGCCCACTTTAGTGACCTGCCAGTCTTCCACATCGGCGACAACCCAGTACAGACCGTTCCACTCGAAGTTATCCCCCAGCACCTGATTCGTCCCCAAATGCTGAATCACCAGCGCTTTGAGGGTCAGTGCCGGATCAACGCCGTCGAGTTCCAGGCCGTAAGCTACGGCAACATCAACCAGCCGGGCCTCGGCATCCAGGAAAAAGTCACCAAAGAAGCGAACCAGCTCTGTTTTTTCCGGTGCTTCACTGAACAGCTGACTGAGCGCTTCCAGATCTTTTTCCTGAGCCAGCACGCAGAGGATATCGCCCTCTTCCAGCCGGGTACTGCCCGAGGGGTGCATCAGTCCTTCCTCGCGAAAGACGGCTGCAATCCGGGTGCCTTCCGGCAGGAAAAGGTTGCGCAGCGGCTCACCGATACACCATTTATCAGCCTTCATCTTATAGACGAACAGCTCCCATTCTGAGGCCGGAAAAATTTCCACCCCGGTCCGGGAGACCGGCTCCGGTCTTGGCGGCAATTCCACTTTCGCCAGTGCCATGGCTTTGGTCAGCGTGCCCCCCTGAAGGATCAGGGAGACCATGACCACGAAAAACGCCAGATTAAAATACAGCTGGGCATTGGGCAGCCCCGCCATCATCGGGAACACCGCCAGAATAATCGGCACCGCGCCACGCAGCCCGACCCAGGAAATGAACCATTTCTCACGGGCGGTAAAACTGCGAAACGGCAGCAGACCGATCCAGACCGAAATCGGACGGGCAAACAGAATCATTCCGAAGGCCAGTGCCAGCCCCGGCAGGGCAATCGCCAGCAGATTCGACGGCGTGACCAGCAGGCCCAGCACCAGGAACATCCCGATCTGACTGAGCCAGGTCATGCCATCCAGCACGTTCAGAATCGAATGGCGGCCCCGGGTCGGGCGATTCCCCAGCAGCAGACCGGCCAGATAAATCGACAAGATCCCGCTGCCGCCGAGCGCGTTCGAAACCGCGAAAATGATCAGACCGCCACTGACGGCCAGAATCGAATACAAGCCCTCCGGCAACTGGCTGCGATTAATCACCCGCCACAACACCCAGCCTCCTGCCAGTCCGAGCAAGGTGCCAATGCCAAACTGCTTCACAAAGCTCAGGGCCAGAAAGCCGGCACTGAATTCGGTTCCCTGGCTGCTGAGTACCGCAATCAGCGTGACAGTCAGAAACACCGCCATCGGGTCGTTAGTCCCGGATTCAATTTCCAGGGTTGAACCGACCCGCTCGTTCAGGCTGCGGCCTTTCAGCAACGAGAACACTGCCGCAGCGTCTGTTGACCCGACAATTGCGCCCACCAGAATGCCCTGTAACGGCGCCAGATCGAACAACCACATGGCCATCAGGCCCGTCAGCAAAGTCGTAATGGCAACCCCAACGGTTGCCAGCGTGACCGAGGGCAAGAAAGCAACCCGGAAACTGGCCACCCGGGTCCGCATCCCGCCATCCAGCAGAATAATCGCCAGTGCCAGGTTGCTGACCAGGTACGCCAGCGAATAATCATCAAATAAGATACCACCCGGGCCATCTTCACCAGCCAGCATGCCGACAGCAAGAAACACCAGCAGAATCGGAATCCCTAATCGGGAAGAGACCGGACTCAGGAGAACACTCAAAGCAATCAGGAGCGCACCAACCAGAAAAAAGCTGTTAATTGAAATCGCGTCCACTCATCCTCCATCAGTTATTGTTGTTATGAATTTTTTTCGTCACCCAGTGTACCAAACGGGCGCCTGTATATTTTGCCCTAAAATACAGCGACCTTTGGAAAACTATCTGTAAACAAATTCGCGCCTCGCCCCGCTCAATCCGCTGAAAAAATATTTTTTCACCACCGAATCGTCGGAAAACCAATGGCCTCTCGCCTGAAAACAACGAGCTGTCCGGCCTAATACTTTTGGCTAACTTAACACTGAATTAACATCCGGGTTTTATTGATATCTATCACTAACACTTTAAATCTAGATGACTTTCGGTGTTTTTTTGCCCGACTAAAGTTGCAATGTCCCCTGTTCAGAAGCTTGCTATTGTCATCAGGTAACATTTTTTTAACCGAAAATGACTGACCATAGGAAGGAGAAAACCATGGCGTTTGAATCCAAGGAACAAGCGCAAGCCTACTGGAAGGAGAACCTGACCATTATGGGTTCCCTGCTTGCCATCTGGTTCCTCGTGTCATACGGGGCAGGTGTGTTATTTGTGGATGCTCTCAATCAGTTCCAGCTGGGTGGCTTTAAGCTCGGTTTCTGGTTCTCACAGCAGGGCTCCATTTATGTCTTTGTGGCGCTGATTTTTATTTACGTCTACAAGATGAATGCGCTGGACCGCAAGTTCAACGTTCACGAGGATTAAGGGAGTCATCACTCATGGATATTCAAACCTGGACCTTCATACTGGTGGGGCTGTCATTCGCACTCTATATCGGCATTGCGATCTGGTCCCGTGCCGGATCAACCAGTGAATTCTACGTGGCCGGCGGCGGTGTGCACCCGGTCGCAAACGGCATGGCCACCGCGGCAGACTGGATGTCTGCAGCTTCCTTCATTTCCATGGCCGGGATTATCTCGTTTGCCGGTTATGACGGTGGTGTTTACCTGATGGGCTGGACCGGCGGTTACGTCCTGCTGGCACTCTGCCTCGCACCTTACCTGCGCAAGTTCGGTAAGTTTACCGTGCCGGATTTCATCGGCGATCGTTACTACTCCCGCACCGCCCGTATGGTTGCTGTGTTCTGTGCTATCTTTGTTTCCTTCACTTATGTTGCAGGACAGATGCGCGGCGTGGGCGTGGTGTTTGCCCGTTTCCTGGAAGTTGATATTAACATCGGCATCGTGATCGGGATGGCGATTGTCTTCTTCTACGCGGTCATGGGCGGCATGAAGGGTATCACCTATACCCAGGTAGCTCAGTACTGCGTGCTGATCTTCGCCTTCATGGTTCCGGCAATCTTCACCTCAATCATGGTGACGGGTTCTGCCATCCCTCAGATTGGTTTCGGCTCCACCATCAGCGGCACGGATGTGTATCTGATGGACAAACTGGAAGGCCTGAGCACCGAACTGGGCTTTACCTCCTATATTGACGGCTCGAAGAGCATGGTGGACGTGTTCTTTATCACTGCCGCGCTGATGGTCGGTACGGCCGGTCTGCCGCACGTGATTATCCGTTTCTTCACTGTGCCTCGCGTAAAAGACGCCCGTATCTCGGCTGGCTGGGCACTGCTGTTCATCGCTTTCCTGTACACCACAGCGCCTGCTGTGGCTGCATTTGCCCGGATCAACATGTTTGAAACCATCAATGGTCCGGACATGCAGGGTGTGGCGGCGGAGCAGGCCCCAGGCTGGGTGACCAACTGGGAGAAAACCGGCCTGGTGACCTGGGAGGATAAAAACGGCGACGGCAAAATGTTCTACTCCGGCGATGCGCGTAACGAAATGAGCATCAACCGTGACATCATCGTCCTGGCAAGTCCTGAGCTGGCCAAACTGCCGAACTGGGTTGTTGCCCTGCTGGCAGCCGGTGGTCTGGCAGCGGCGCTTTCAACGGCGGCAGGTCTGCTGCTGGTGATTTCAACGTCAGTGTCGCACGATCTGCTGAAGAAGGGCTTCAAACCGGATATGACCGACAAACAGGAGCTCATGGCCGCCAGGATTGGTGCCGCACTGGCTGTCGTAGGTGCCGGTTATCTGGGGATTAACCCGCCGGGATTCGTGGCTCAGGTCGTGGCCTTTGCCTTCGGTCTGGCAGCGTCATCTTTCTTCCCGGCCATCATCATGGGTATCTTCTATAAGAAGATGAATAAAGAAGGCGCAATTGCCGGGATGCTGAGCGGTATTCTGTTTACCGCGGCTTATATCATCTACTTCAAGTTCATCAACCCTGCGGCAAGTACTCCGGACAACTGGTGGTTCGGCATCAGCCCGGAAGGCATCGGTACACTGGGCATGTGTGTGAACTTTGCCGTGTCGATTGTGGTGAACAAATTCACCGCAGAAGTACCGGATGATGTACAGGAGCTGGTGGAGTCCATCCGTTATCCGAAAGGTGCCGGTGAAGCGCACAGCCACTGATTCAGAACGATCAGGGTCAACACAACACTCAGTCGCAGAAATGGGGGAAACCCCGCCTGTATTAACGGAGCATAGACTGAGTATGGACGGAGCCTCCACGGCTCCGTTTTTTTATGGCTTGACCCGTCCGGAGTCGCAAAGCAGCGCAAACGGAAACACGGGTTCCCGCCAGCGCAGCAAACTTTAGCTGATCCTGGCCTGAGCGTACTGATTCAGCAACGAACGCAACTTGAGCGGTTTCACCGGCTTGCTGATAAAGGCGAACCCCTTACTGCGGATGGTCTGCTGGGTTTCCGGCATCCGGTCTGCGCTGATCACCACGCCATTGAAAACCCGGCCCAGTTTCGCTTCGCATTGTTCCAGCACTGCCAGCCCGGTTTCCTGCTGCGCCAGGTGATAATCACTGAGAATCACATCCGGCACCCAGTCTTGCTCACACTGCGCCAGCGCGGCGGATACCGACTCAGCCAGACGAACCTCACAGCCCCAGCGGCTGAGCAGGTTCTCCATCCCGGTCAGAATATCCTTTTCATTATCTACACAGAGTACCCGGGTGCCGGACAGCGGCAGCGACTGGATCGGAGCCAACGCCTCTGCTGTTTTCGGGAGCTGAACGGCCAGCCCGCGGCGGACAGACAACGAGAATACCGTTCCCTCTCCCAGCCAGGAACGCAGCGACAACGGATGATCCAGTACCCGGCTGATCCCGCGGGCAATCGCCAGTCCGAGGCCGAGCCCGTGCTCTCCCCGCCCCCGGTCAATCCGGGTGAACTCATCAAAAATATTGGCCTGCTTCTCCGCCGGGATCCCCGGTCCGTTGTCCCACACCTCAATGCGAAGCTGGCTGCCGTGGCGACGAACGCCCAGCAACACCTTGCCGCCCGGATTGTACCGGAAGGCATTGGTCAGGAAGTTCTGTAACGCCCGTCGCAACAGCTTGGGATCTGAATGCACCAGCGCCTTGCTGTCGACCACGGCGAAATCAATTCCCTGCTGTTTGGCCAGCGCACTGAACTCCGCTTTCAGGTTATCCAGCACATCGCTGAGCGGGAAGACATGCACATTCACCTGCAGCTTGCCTGCCTCCAGCCGCGAGACATCCAGCAAATCGCCTATCAGATCTTCCGCAGCGCCCAGCGCACTTTCAATGTGATGGGCCAGCCGGGTACTTTCTTCATCTTTCGCCACTTCACTCAGTGACGACGAGAACAGGCGTGCGGCATTGAGCGGCTGCATCAGATCATGACTGACCGCTGCCAGGAATTTACTTTTCGATTGCGCCTGCTGTTCTGCCTGCTGGGTTGCGGACACCAGACGACGGTTGAGCTGTTCGAGCTCCTGCGTGCGCTGCCGGACCCGGGCTTCCAGGTTCTCATTGGCTTCCTTGAGCGCTTCCTCGGCCTGACGGAAGGCGGTAATGTCGGTAAAACTCATGACAAAACCACCGCCGGGCATCGGATTGCCCTGCACTTCGATCACCCGGCCATCCGGCCGGATCCGGGATGACGTATGCGCTGTACCGCGCTTGAGGTGCTGGACCCGTTTTTCTACATGCAGTTCCGGATCCCCCGGCCCGCACAGTCCCTGACGGGCATTATGGCGAATCACATCCGCAATCGGCCGTCCGACCTGAATCAGTCCCGGCGGAAAGGAAAACAGCTCGAGATAGCGCTGATTCCAGGCCACCAGCCGGAGCTGCTTGTCGACCACCGCTATTCCCTGACTGATGTGCTCAATCGCGCCCTGTAACAGGCCACGGCTGAAATCGAACAGCTCAGAGGCTTCATCCACAATGGTCGCCACTTCTTCCAGCTGCATGTTTCGCCCCTGCAACGCCGAGGTCAGCACCAGCCGGGCAGAAGAGGCCCCGAAGACCCCGGCCAGCACCCGCTCGGTATGACGGATCAGCGTAGCCGGTGCCTGTTGCTGCGGCAGGAATTGATTCTGATGCTGACGGGCAAACTGGGTAAAGGCATGGCGTACCCGCTTGCGACCGACAAATCGGCCCGCCAGCATTTCCAGCTCAGAAACCGTCACCCGGGCCTGATACAGCCGGGCATCGTCCGCCTCCGGCATCGGCGCTCCGACAAAAGTCGCGGCCTGCAGCCGCTCGGTCAGCGATGAGCGGGTCACCATGGACACCACCACATAGAGAACCAGGTTGAACAGCAGACTGAGCAGCATCCCCCAGTCCACCACAGTCAGCTCACGCAATACCGGCCAGGACGGCGGGGTGAGCAGCCAGAGCAGGAGGTTGGTTTCCGCGGTACCGGCCAGCATCCCGGTCTGGCTCATCAGGGTGATCACCCAAATCGCACTGCCGCCCAGCATCCCGGCATACACCCCGTTGCGGTTCCCTTCGCGCCAGTAAATCCCGCCCAGCAGAGCCGGGGCAAACTGGGCGATCGCCGCAAACGACAGCAGACCGATTGCCGACAGCGATTCGATTTCATCCAGCACTTCATGGAAGCCCCAGGCAGCCAGCAGCAACAACAGGATCAGCGCCCGGCGGATGTTGAGCAGTAAACCGGAAAAAGCCGCATGGTTACGGCCGGACACCCGCAGCCGTCGCAGCAGCAGCGGCAGCACCAGATCATTCGAAGCCATGATCGCCAGCGCGATGGTTGAAACGATCACCATGCCGCTGGCCGCCGAAGTCCCCCCCAGAAACGCCAGCAAAGCAATGGTGTCGGCCCCCTGCAGCAACGGCAGGTTAATGACATAGGTGTCTGCCGACACGCCCGGCAGCAGCACCTTCCCAGCCAGCGCCAGTGGGATGACAAAAAGGCCCATCAGCAGCAGATACACCGGAAAGACGCGTCGGGCCAGATGAAGGTCCGGCGCGTGGGTATTTTCAACCACAGTGGTGTGAAACTGCCGGGGCAGACAGATAATGGCGGTCATGGTCAGCAGCGTATGAATGATGAAGCTGCCCACATTTAAATCCATAGATGGCAGCACGGCTTCATCCAGCCGACCCAGCTCCAGCGCCGGCACCTCCCACCACAGCAGCATGACAAACAGCCCCACCACCAGAAAAGCCGCCAGCTTGATCAGCGACTCAAAGGCCACAGCCATCATCATGCCGCGATGATGTTCCGTGGTATCCAGATGACGGGTCCCGAACAGGACAGTAAAGGCCGTCAGCGCCAGTGTGACCAGCCAGGCGATATCGCCGTCATTCAGGCCACCGCTGCGGGTCAGCTCCGGGGCAACCTGTGCCAGTCCCATGGTGATTCCCCGCAGTTGCAGGGCAATATAAGGCAGGATGCCGACCACCGCGATCAGGGTCACCAGCACCGCCAGTCCCTGTGACTTACCGTAGCGGGCAGCAATGAAGTCGGCAATTGAAGTGATGTGCTCGCGCTTGGCGATCAGAATCAGCCGGGCAAATACCCGCCAGCCGAAGGTAAATACCAGAATCGGGGCCAGATAAATCGGCAAAAATGACCAGAGATCACGGCTGGCCTGCCCGACCGTGCCGTAGAACGTCCAGGAAGTGCAGTACACCGCAATCGACAGACTGTAGATCCAAGGCCGCCAGCGAGACATCCCCCCTGTGTGTTTATCGCCGTACCAGGCAATCAGAAACAATAGTCCCAGATAAGCCAGCGATACCGGCACCACAATCCATCCCTGTTCCATCAGATCTCCTGTCTGTCTTCCTTGATTCCGGCCCGAATCCGGGGCCGGACTGAACGCTCACTGAGGTAAACGGCTGGCTGGCGTGCCACATGACGCCAGCGATCAACCCTCAGAGTTTACACGGCTTCTCTGACCGGTGCTGCGTGCTCCGCTGGTGTTTCATCAATCTTCATCAGCAGCACAGGCAGCCCCATCAGCGCCATCAGCCAGAACACATCGGCGCCCCACCAGCCGTAACCCCAGCCACTGAGGGTGGTCAAAGCGGCCATCACGGCGCCAAGCGGCAAGGCATTGTACAGCGCCTGCAGCGCGACCATCTGATGGCTTTCCGCATGCTGAATATAGCGAATCGCTGCCAGATGCGCGGCGGCAAAAGTCACCCCGTGCAATGCCTGCGTCAGCACCAGCATCGGCAGCTCTGTCATGGTCGCCGTCAGTCCCCAGCGGAGCAGCACACCTGCGGCGGCCAGCCGGAACATGGCCGCCACGCTCCAGCCGGCAAAGAGCCGCTTGCTCAGCGCAAATACGGCAATTTCAGCCACCACGCTGAAACTCCACAGGTAACCGCTGATTGCCTCGCTGAAACCAATCGACTTCCAGTACATGGCACTAAAGCTGTAATACGCCGCATGGCTGCCCTGCAGCAACGCCACAATCAGCAGAAAACGGATCACCCGGCGGTCGCGCAGAAAGCCCGTCAGCGGCGGCCTCGCCATCCGCTGGGCCTCCGCTTCAGCGGGCAGTACCGTCGGCTGGCGCAGTGACAACAGCAGTGCAGCCCCCAACCCAAGCATCGCCACCCAGGGGATCACCTGAGACCCGAGTTCTGCGGCAGCCAGCCCGGCAATGGTCGAACCGACGATAAAGGCAATCGAGCCCCATAACCGGGTTCGACCATAGTCTAAATGTCCCTCTTTGGCGTAGTAATTGGCCAGACTGTCGGACAGCGGAATGACCGGGCCGACCAGCAGGTTAAACAACACAATCACGACGGTCAGAGCGAGCAGGTTACCGCTGACCATGACAAATGCGGCACAGCAGATCAGGCTGAGCAAAGCCAGCCAGCGCAAGGCGGGCAGCAAGTGCTCCACGCGGTGAATCCGCGGTGTCAGCACCATATTGGCAAAACAGCGCACCCCGAGTCCCAGTCCCAGCAGCAGGCCGATGTCTCCGGCCGGGATACCCAGGGCATCCAGCCAGACCGCCCAGAACGGTAAATACACGCCATAGTTAAAATAAAAGCCGAACATATACTGCGCCGTCCAGCCAAATGGGCTACTTCTCAACATTCCCGACATTCCTGCTGCATTCAAAAAAAAACAGCAGACAGTATGCCTGCTGGGCACAACGCAGGAAAGCCTGTTTCCGAGGAATGTCACAACCTGCCAACAGGCACCAGACGGTGCGCTAGACTAAAGTCGGCTGGAGCAATTGCCGCGGCTGGGCGACACTGCTTCACAGAGGCTGTCCATTACCGGCAAAGCAATTACCTGTCAACCGATGCCGACCGTGCCGTGCCGAAACCTGTTCCGAACCCCCTTGCCGAGAAACCAGGGCAGCCTAACGGAGCGAGAATGCCATGCCGCAACCTTTCAACACGACGCTGATCCCCTTTGATCGTCTGGATCTCAGCCAGCAATCCCGGCTGGTCAATGCCCTGGATGTCGCCTATTTTCGTGCGGGGGAAGTGATCATTCATGCCGGAGCTGACTGTCAGTCACTGCATATCATCATGAAAGGGAGCGTTGAGGAAACTTCTGCCGATCAGCAGGAACATTTCGCCCACTACACCACAGACGATCTGTTTGACGTCCGGGCGCAGCTCAGCGGCCACAGCCGTCACCAGTACCGGGCCGTTGAAGACACCCTGTGCTACCTACTCCCGCAACCGATTTTTGCCGAGTTTTATCGGCAGAACCCGGATTTCGCGGCCTATTTCGATACCAATCTGGCGACCCGTCAGCAGTTGCTGGAGCAGGCCCACCGCCAGCCGAATCTGGCCGAATTCATTCTGACCCGCATCCGCCCCGATAACATCCAGCCTTGCCTGATGTTGAGCGCAGACACCGATCTGCATACCGCGACAGCCCGGATGCGCCAGCAAAACAGTGATGCCGCCTTTGTGATCCTGCCGGACAGCGCGCTGCACAGGTTCGGCATCGTAACCCGGACCGATCTTTTGCATGCCGTGATGCTGGACGGCAAAGCTAGCAGTACGCCGGTCAGCCAGATTGCGACCACACCGGTGATCAGCATTGAACAGGGGGATTACCTGTTTAATGCCATGATTGCCATGACCCGGCATCGGGTGAAACGAGTGCTGATCACCCAGGGGGAGGACATCGCCGGGATGCTGGATATGACCCAGGTTCTGAGTCTGTTTTCCACCCATTCCCATGTGCTGGCGCTTCGCATTGCCCGGGCCGCCAGCATTGAAGAACTGGCCCTGGCTTCGGAAAGTCAGCCCTCTCTGGTGCAAACCCTGTTTAACAACGGCATCCACACCCGCTTTGTCATGGCGCTGATTGCCAGTATCAATGAACAGATAATCGAGAAAGCTTTCCAGCTGGTGGTCCCGGCGGATCGTCAGGAACAATGCTGCCTGCTGGTCCTGGGATCGGAAGGTCGCGGGGAACAGATTCTGAAAACCGATCAGGACAATGCTCTGATCCTCGCTGACGGCGTTGACTGGCCCGACGCCCACACCGTGATGACGACCCTGAGTGACACCCTGTGCAAGCTGGGCTATCCGGCTTGTCCGGGCAAGGTCATGGTCAGTAACCCGGAGTGGGTGCACAGCGTCTCCGGCTGGCAGCAAACCATCCGGCAATGCTGTGACCAGGGCGATGAAAACGCGATGATGACTCTGGCGATTCTGGCTGACGCCCAGGCCGTCGCCGGCAACCGGAAGTTACTGGAACCGGTGAAACAGGCGCTGCACCATCAGCTGGCCAGCCAGGAGTTACTGTTGTCGACCTTTGCCCGTCCAGCCATGAAATTCAGCGTTCCCCTGACCCTGTTCGGCCAGATCAAACGCAGCAAACACGGGCCGGATATCAAGCGCGGCGGCATCTTTCCGATTGTGCATGGTGTCCGGACTCTGGCACTGGAATATGACGTGGCTGAAACCAATACCTTCAGCCGCCTGACCGCCCTCGAGCAACGCAAGGTTCTGGAACCGACCACGGCCTCAAACCTGAGTGAGGCCCTGAAGCTGTTTATCCGGCTCAGACTCAGGCAGCAGCTCAGTCTCAACGATGAAACCCTGACTGCCGGTCAGCAGCACCAGTTGGATCTGGCCGCTCTGAGCCGGGCTGAACGGGATGTCTTACGCCACAGTCTGCACGTGGTGAAAAAATTCAAGGAATGGCTCAGCTATCATTACCAGCTCAGGGACTGATAGTCGGATTACGGTGAGAAACACATGAATATACTGCGTCGTTGGTGGTATCAGTACAAATTCCGCCAACATCCAATCAAAGCCCTGTTTGAACGTTACCGCGGTGAAGAGCTGGTGTCGCTCGACTGTGAAACCACCAGCCTGGACCCGGCCAGCGCTGAACTGGTCTCAATTGCGGCCACCCGCATCCGTGCGAACCGGATCCTGACCAGCGAGTCGCTGCACCTGACGCTCAGCCCGCCCGACAGTCTGAATGCCGACTCCGTCACGATCCACCGATTGCGTCATCAGGATCTGAAACACGGGCTGGACGCTCAGGAAGCGCTGACCCAGCTTCTGGACTTTATCGGAAACCGTCCCCTGGTTGGCTACCATATCCGGTATGACAAGACGATCCTTGACCGCTATTTCCGTCGGCTGTTTGGTTTTGCCCTGCCCAACCGGCTGGTAGAGGTCAGTCACCTGTACCATGAACAGCTGGAGCGCCAGTTACCCAATACCAGCTATGATTTAAGTCTGGAAGCCATCAGCCGTCATTTGGATCTGCCTCAGAGTGAGCGGCATGATGCCCTTCAGGACAGTATCACTGCCGCACTGATTTATGTCCGGCTGAAACACGGGGATCTGCCGAGCCTGACATCGCCACCGTTTTTTTCGAACCCGTCCGCCCGGCACGATGCAACCCGGTGTAAAACCGGAGAAAAAGTCATGACAGCGCACACTCATCCTAAAGTCTAATTGAGGAAGTACGCAATCTGGCACAAGTTAAGAGAAAGCGATTGATCCGGTCCGCTCAGGACGATGACGGAAACACAAGGAGAATAGAATGAGTGAGGTTCACGTTTACCCTGTCAACCAGCAGATTGCTGAGCGGGCTCATATCACGGAAGAGCAATACCGCGAGATGTACCAGCAGTCTGTCACTAACCCGGAAGCCTTCTGGGGCGAGCAAGGCAAAATCGTTGACTGGATCACCCCTTACACCAAAGTGAAACAAACCTCTTTCGATACCGGCCATGTCAGCATCAACTGGTTTGAAGACGGCACTCTGAACGTCTCAGCCAACTGCCTTGACCGTCACCTGGCCACCCGTGGCGATCAGCCCGCCATCATCTGGGAAGGTGATGACCCAAGCGACGATGCTACCCTGACCTACAACGAACTGCATCAGCAGGTCTGCCTGTTCGCCAACGCACTGAAAGCACAGGGCGTACAAAAAGGCGATGTGGTGTGCCTGTACATGCCGATGGTCGCAGAAGCCGCGGTCGCAATGCTGGCCTGTACCCGGATCGGGGCAGTCCACACCATTGTCTTCGGGGGTTTCTCTCCGGAAGCGCTGGCCGGTCGGATCATTGACTCAAAAGCCAAAGTCGTGGTGACTGCGGATGAAGGTGTCCGCGGCGGCCGTATTGTGCCGCTGAAAAAGAACGTCGATGACGCCCTGAAAAATCCGGAAGTCGACAGTGTAGAGAAAGTTGTGGTCTTCCAGCGTACCGGCAATCCGGTCGCATGGGACAGCAACCGTGATGTCTGGTGGCATGAGTCCACTGCAAATATGCCTGCGCAATGTGAACCTGAGCCGATGAATGCGGAAGACCCGCTGTTTATCCTCTATACCTCAGGGTCAACCGGCAAACCGAAAGGTGTCCTGCATACCACCGGCGGTTATCTGGTGTATGCCACCATGACCTTCAAATACGTCTTCGATTATCAGGAAGGCGAGGTGTACTGGTGTACCGCCGATGTGGGCTGGATCACCGGCCACAGCTATCTGGTTTATGGTCCGCTGGCAAACGGCGCCACGACCCTGCTGTTCGAAGGGGTACCGAATTATCCGTCCACAGCACGCATGAGTGAAGTCGTTGACAAGCATCAGGTCAATATCCTGTATACCGCACCAACGGCGATCCGTGCGCTGATGGCCAAAGGCAATGAAGCCATTGAAGGCACAAACCGCTCCTCACTCCGCATTATGGGTTCTGTGGGTGAGCCGATAAACCCGGAAGCCTGGGAATGGTATCACCGGACCATCGGCGACAGCCGCTGCCCGATTGTGGATACCTGGTGGCAAACCGAGACCGGCGGCATTCTGATCACACCGCTGCCGGGGGCCACGGCACTGAAACCGGGCTCAGCAACCCGTCCGTTCTTTGGTGTGCAGCCTGCGCTGGTCGACAACATGGGCAATATTCTTGAAGGCGCCACCGAAGGCAATCTGGTGATCCTGGACAGCTGGCCGGGACAGATGCGCACGCTGTGGGGCGATCATGATCGCTTTGAACAGACTTACTTCTCGACCTTTAAAGGTATGTACTTTACCGGAGACGGCGCACGCCGTGACGAGGACGGTTATTACTGGATCACCGGTCGTGTGGATGATGTGCTGAACATTTCCGGTCACCGGATGGGAACCGCGGAAATCGAATCAGCGCTGGTGGCCTTTGATAAAATCGCAGAAGCAGCCATCGTGGGGGTTCCGCACGACATCAAAGGACAGGCCATTTACGCTTATATCACGCTGAACGATGGTGTGGTACCGACCGCCGAGCTCCATAAAGAAGTGAAAGACTGGGTACGGAAGGAAATTGGCCCGATCGCAACGCCAGACTTCCTGCACTGGACCGATGCTCTGCCGAAAACCCGTTCCGGTAAGATCATGCGCCGAATTCTGCGCAAAATCGCCACCGGGGACACCGGTTCACTGGGTGATACCTCGACTCTGGCCGATCCAAGCGTGGTTGATAAACTGATTGCGGAGAAAGAAAAGGTCGTCTGACCCCAATCTCAACACCGAGCTCCGTTCAAGCCGCCGTCAGGCGGCTTTTTTTATCCCCGAACACCGCAATTCAAGCCTGTTTCTCCGCGCATCCCGCGTTCAGTCCGGGAACTCTCCGCAGCCCCCCGCTGTCAGACAGGATTGCAGAGTAACTTTTTGGAACCTGCAGCATTCTGCCGTGATTTTCAGCAAAACCGATTAAGATTCAACGCGATTGGCCGCTTATGTTCTAAGTGGGCGTCATCAGGTGGCTATCTTACTGAAGCGTCGGTGAAAATGAAGGCAACACGTCGCAAATCAAGCCGTCTGCGTACAGGTGTAAGGTCAAAAAAGCGGTGATTAGACCAGTATTTTGCTGCGAATTGCGCTGAATTCTCTATAATTGAGCGACAAACAGGTTAAAAGCCGTGATGGTTTGCATGAAAGGAAGCAAAGTCACAGTTTTTTTGTGCTTTGACACTTGATTCGGCAAGAACAGGTCAAGAACGAGTATAGATAACTGAATATGTCGACTAATTACCGTATTTTACTACTGAACGGACCCAATCTGAATTTGCTGGGCCTGAGAGAGCCCGGCCACTACGGCCAGCAGACGCTGGATCAGATTGTCGCAAACCTGAGTGCCCAAGCCACGAATCTGGGCGTGACACTGGATCACCTGCAGTCCAATGCAGAACACGAACTGATTGAGGCCATCCACCGGGCCCATGGCAAGGTGGACTTTATCCTCATCAATCCGGCCGCCTATACCCATACCAGCGTCGCCATCCGCGATGCGCTGCTGGGGGTGGCGATCCCGTTTATTGAAATACATTTGTCTAATGTGCACGCCCGCGAGCCTTTCCGCCATCACTCTTATCTGTCAGACAAGGCAGTCGGTGTGATCTGCGGCCTGGGTCCGGATGGTTATGAATTCGCCCTGGAGGCAGCCGTGCGCCGCCTTCAGAACGCTCAATGAACAAACATAAAGAGAACAGATACATGGATATTCGCAAGATCAAGAAACTTATCGAACTGGTAGAAGAATCAGGCATCTCCGAACTGGAAATCTCTGAGGGTGAGGAGTCCGTACGCATCAGCCGCACCTCTGCTGCTGCGCACGTTGCTCCTGCACACGTTTACGCTGCTGCACCAGCGCCTGTTGCTGCGCCGGCACCTGCGGCACCAGTTGAAGCGGCTGCACCAGCAGCACCTGTCGCTGCTGAGCCTGCTGGCCACAAAGTTCTGTCACCAATGGTCGGTACTTTCTACCGTGCACCAAGCCCGGAAGCGAAGCCATTCATTGAAGTGGGTCAGAGCGTAAACGTTGGCGATACCCTGTGTATCGTTGAAGCGATGAAGATGATGAACCAAATCGAAGCTGATAAAGCCGGTACTGTAGTTGCGATTCTGGCTGAAAACGGTGATCCGATTGAGTTCGATCAACCACTGGTTATCATCGAGTAACTGGGGCGCTTATGTTAGATAAAGTAGTCATCGCAAACCGCGGCGAGATCGCCCTGCGTATCTTGCGTGCCTGTAAAGAGCTGGGGATCAAAACGGTGGCTGTGCATTCCACCGCTGACCGCGATCTGAAACACGTATTACTGGCAGACGAGTCGATCTGTATCGGCCCTGCGCGTGGTACAGACAGCTACCTGAATATTCCACGCATTATCAGTGCGGCTGAAGTCACCGGTGCGGTTGCTATCCACCCGGGTTACGGCTTCCTGTCTGAGAATGCTGACTTTGCTGAGCAGGTTGAGCGCTCAGGCTTCATCTTCGTCGGCCCGAAAGCTGAAACTATCCGCCTGATGGGTGACAAAGTTTCTGCGATCAACGCGATGAAGAAGGCTGGTGTACCTTGCGTACCGGGCTCTGACGGCCCGCTGGGCAACGATGAAGCGAAAAACAAATCAATCGCGAAGCGCATCGGTTTTCCGGTAATCATCAAAGCCTCCGGCGGCGGCGGCGGTCGTGGTATGCGCGTTGTCCGCAAAGAAGCGGATCTGGTTCAGTCCATCGCGATGACCCGTGCAGAAGCCAAAGCAGCATTCAACAACGATATGGTGTACATGGAGAAATTCCTGGAAAACCCACGCCATATCGAAGTTCAGGTTCTGGCTGACGGTCAGGGCGGCGCAATCCATCTGGGTGAGCGTGACTGTTCGATGCAGCGTCGTCACCAGAAAGTGGTTGAAGAAGCTCCGGCACCAGGCATCACCGAAGAAATGCGTAAGTACATCGGTGAGCGTTGTACCCGTGCATGCCTTGAAATCGGTTACCGCGGTGCAGGTACGTTTGAATTCCTGTACGAAAACGGCGAGTTCTATTTCATTGAAATGAACACCCGGATTCAGGTTGAGCACCCAGTGACTGAAATGGTCACCGGCGTTGACCTGATCAAAGAGCAGCTGCGTATTGCTGCCGGTCAGCCGCTGTCATTCAGCCAGAGCGACATTCACATGCGTGGTCACGCGATTGAGTGCCGTATCAATGCTGAAGATCCGGTGCGTTTCCTGCCGTCTCCAGGCAAGATCGAGCGTTTCCACCCGCCAGGTGGTATGGGTATTCGCTGGGAATCCCACATTTACGCTGGCTACACAGTACCGCCGCACTACGATTCTATGATCGGTAAACTGATTGCTTACGGTGAGAACCGTGACGTGGCTATTTCGCGTATGCGTAATGCCCTGAACGAAATGATCATCGACGGCATCAAAACCAACGTTCCGCTGCAGAAAGACATCATGGCAGACGAGAACTTCCAGCATGGTGGCGCCAACATCCACTACCTGGAGAAAAAACTGGGCCTGCAATAAGCCTCTCAGTTTTCCACCGATTCAGGCTGCCTCCGGGCAGCCTTTTGTTTTTCCTCAACTTCCTGCACAACGCCTCTGGCACCGCCTGACATCATTTGACACAATAATGCCCTTTCTTGATCGTTAAACCCTTTTTTACAGACTTCTGAGCCGGTTTCGACGCCATTTCCCGACATTTAAGATCGAAACACGGACCGACAGGAACTTCAGTATGAAGACACTTTCTACCCGTTACCAACAGGCACACAGAGAAGCCAGATGGGCACTGTGGCTGGCTGTTGCCTACTTCCTGTGGTGGTATTGCTCCGCCTATTTCTTTGCGCCGGACTCAGCCCGGGACACCCTCCCTGAACTGTACTGGGGCTTTCCGCTCTGGTTCCTGCTGGCCTGCCTGGCTGGCCCGGTACTCTTTACCCTACTGTGCGCCCTGATGGTGAAATACATCTATCAGGATATGCCGCTTGATGTTGATGAGGAAAATGCCGATGAATAACCAACTGCTGATCCCGCTCATCCTCTATCTTGTAGCCGTGTTTGCGCTAGCATACTTCACCCGGCGCCAGAGACAGCAAGACAGCGGCTTTCTGAGTGAATACCTGCTGGGGAACCGCAGCATGGGCGGCTTTGTGCTCGCCATGACCCTTGCCGCAACCTATGCCAGTGCCAGCTCCTTCATCGGCGGCCCTGGTGCGGCCTACAAAATGGGACTGGGCTGGGTACTGCTGGCGATGATTCAGCTCCCGGCAGCCTGGCTGACACTGGGCGTACTGGGGAAGAAATTTGCCATCGAAGCCCGCAAGCACAACGCCCTGACCCTGAATGACATGCTCTACGCCCGCTACCAGAATCGTGGGGTGGTGATTTTTGCTTCTCTGGCATTGCTGCTGGCATTTTTCGGCACCATGGTGGTTCAGTTTGTCGGCGGCGCCCGGCTGTTGCAAACCGTCACCGGTCTGTCTTATTCACAGGGACTGATGATCTTTGCCGCCACCGTCGGGCTGTACACCACCATTGGCGGATTCCGGGCCGTGGTGATGACCGACACCCTTCAGGGCATCATGATGATCATCGGGACACTGGCGCTGCTGGCCGGCATTATTCATGCCGGTGGCAGCGTCGGTGAACTGGTAACAACGCTGCATCAGATTGATCCGGCACTGATTTCTCCCTACGGACCAGACAACTTTCTATCGCAGCCCTTTATGCTCAGTTTCTGGGTGCTGGTCTGCTTCGGAGTCATCGGCCTGCCTCACGCCGCTGTACGCTGTATGTCTTACAAAGACAGCAAATCCCTGCATCAGGGTATGGTGATCAGTACCGTGATGGTGGCTTTTCTGATGCTGGGTATGCATCTGGCCGGTGCATTGGGCCGGGCGCTGGTGCCGGACATCGCCACTCCGGATCAGATCATGCCGACGCTGATGATGACGGTCCTGCCGCCAGTGGTGGCGGGTATTTTCCTGGCCGGTCCGATGGCAGCCATCATGTCGACCATCGACTCCCAGCTGATCCAGGCATCCGCCACACTGCTCAAAGATCTTTATCTCAACTACATCAACCCCAAAGCAGCACAACAGGCGGATATCACAGCAAAACTGCCGAAGCTTTCCCTCTGGGTGACCGGCATTTTTTCCGTGCTGGTTTTTGTCGCAGCAAGCAACCCGCCAGACATGATCATCTGGCTCAACCTGCTGGCGTTTGGGGGCATGCAGGCCGTCTTCCTGTGGCCGCTGGTTTTGGGGCTGTACTGGCAGAAGGCCTCAGCCGCAGGTGCCTTTGCTTCCATGGTGGCCGGGCTGGGCTGCTACACGACCCTGACCGTTTTCAAACCGGATCTCGGCGGGATGCATGCCATCGTCCCGACGCTGCTGGTAGGTCTGATCAGCTTTGTGGCTGGCAGTTATGCCTGGCCTGCGCGGCAGCCAGATTTACAGCCTCAGGTCTAATCCACTATACAGTCATCAAACAGCGCCATTTGGTGCTGTTTTTTCTTCTCGAACCAGCAGCCCCTGCCGTGCGTATCAGGAAGCTGATGCGGACTGACTACTTTTCGTGCTACACTCCGCGGCCTTGAACCACAGTCCCTTTGAAAGCGAATGTACCCATGCCTTGGATTCAACTGAAACTGAATGCCACCGCCGCCAATGCCGAAGCCATTGGTGATCTGCTGATGGAAGAAACCGGTGCCCTGTCGGTCACTTTTCTGGATGCCCATGACACCCCCGTCTTCGAGCCACTGCCGGGTGAAACCCGCCTGTGGGGCGATACGGATGTCGTCGGCCTGTATGACGCAGAAAGCGATATGGACATGGTGCTCAGCCTGCTGAAAAACAGCCCCCTGCTGGCCGACGATTTCGCTTGTAAAGTCGAGCAGCTGGAAGACAAAGACTGGGAACGCGAGTGGATGGATAACTTCCACCCGATGAAATTCGGAACCCGCCTGTGGATCTGTCCGAGCTGGCGTGAAGCCCCTGAACCGGATGCAGTCAATGTATTACTGGATCCGGGCCTGGCGTTCGGCACCGGGACCCACCCGACAACCTCACTGTGTCTGGAGTGGCTGGACAGCCAGGATCTGACCGGAAAAACCGTGATCGATTTCGGCTGTGGCTCCGGCATTCTGGCGATTGCTGCGCTGAAACTGGGCGCGGCCAAAGTGATTGGGATCGACATCGATCCACAGGCCATCCTGGCTTCCCGTGACAATGCGGAACGCAATGGTGTGGCTGAGCGTCTGGAACTGCACCTCCCGGCTGAACAGCCGGAAAATCTGCAGGCTGATGTCGTGGTCGCCAACATTCTGGCTGGTCCGCTGCGCGAACTGTCACCGGTGATCAAGAGCCTGGTCCGGGACGGCGGCCTGCTGGCAATTTCCGGTGTGCTGGAAAGTCAGGCAGAAGACGTGGCCAGCCACTACAGCGATGAACTGACGCTGGATCCGATTGCCGCCCGTGAAGAATGGTGCCGGATTTCAGGCCAAAAAGGCTAATTTGGACAAAATTGTCCATTGGCCAATTTCTGAGCAATTCACTGAATTCCATGGTCTTTTAGCCCCCAATTCAGGAATGCTCAAATATTGGCCTTTTCAGCACCACAAAAAATGCGTAAAATGCGCGCCCTTACTGGCATAGTCAGGAACAGACGTTGAAGATCGGTCCTTATCAATTAGACAACCCGTTAATTGTCGCCCCCATGGCGGGCGTGACCGATCGTCCGTTTCGGGAACTGTGCCTGCGCCACGGTGCAGGTATGGCCGTCAGCGAAATGATGTCTGCAAACCCAGACGTTTGGAAAACTGCCAAGTCGCTCAACCGCATGGTGCATGAAGGTGAGTCTGGCCTCCGTTCGGTACAGATTGCCGGGGCAGATCCCCAGCAAATGGCCGATGCCGCCCGCTTCAGCGTGGCGCATGGTGCTCAGATCATCGATATCAACATGGGTTGCCCGGCGAAGAAAGTAAACAAACGCCTGGCAGGCTCTGCCCTGCTGCAGTACCCGGATCTTGTCGAGGATATCCTCAAGGCCGTGGTCAACGCCGTGGACGTCCCTGTGACGCTCAAAACACGGACCGGCTGGGATACAGAGAACCGAAACTGTGTCGCGATCGCACAGCTCGCTGAACACTGTGGCATTCAGGCCCTGGCGCTGCACGGCAGAACCAAAGCCTGTATGTACAAAGGGGAAGCGGAATACGATTACATCAAGGCAGTGAAACAGGCAGTGTCGATTCCTGTGATTGCGAACGGTGATATCGACTCGCCGGAAAAAGCACGCTTCGTCCTGGATTATACCGGGGCCGATGCCTTGATGATTGGTCGCCCTGCACAGGGCAGACCCTGGATTTTTCGCGAAATCCAACATTACTTAACAACCGGGGAACACTTGCCTGCGCCTTCTTTTGAAGAAGTCAGCAGCATTCTGATGGAGCATGTACAGGCACTCCACGCCTTTTACGGGGAGTACCAGGGGCTACGCATTGCACGCAAACACGTGTCTTGGTACCTCAAAGAACAGGCTACTGCAGGTGATTTCCGCCGGACCTTCAACGCTATCGAGGATGCCCAACAGCAGCTCGATGCGCTGCAAGGCTACTTCGACAACGTTGCATAAATACCAGAAGAGCTTACAGAATATGTTCGAACAAAATCTGACTTCCGAAGCACTTACAGTGACTACAGTCACTTCTCAAGACCAAATCACTCAGAAGCCTCTGCGTGACTCCGTCAAAGCCTCGCTAAAGAACTATCTCGCCCAGCTGAATGGTCAGGACGTCGATGATCTGTACGAGCTTGTACTGGCAGAAGTTGAGCAACCCCTGCTGGACACCATCATGCAGTACACCCGTGGTAACCAAACCCGCGCTGCAACCATGATGGGCATCAACCGCGGTACCCTGCGTAAGAAACTGAAAAAGTATGGTATGAACTAATTTTTTAATTCCTTACTTTTTTATTTCCCCCGTTTTTTAATATTAAAAATGGGGGATCCTTCTTTTAAACTGTACAACATCACTTCCCCCCTTCTCTAACAAGTCAGACGTATTTTTCAAACAATTTCAATAATTGAAATTGCTGCGAAAAGTAGTTTCTGTTGATTTCAATTTGAATTCCCCTCCGGCACGCTTGTCCAGATATTGATCGATATGTTTGAATCGAACTCATACGCAAAAACACACATCTATTGCTTTGAAAGGAAAGTATATTTTCATTAATATATGCAACTTGATTTTCAAATGAGAGATGCATAACAGTGAAAATAAATCAACTAACATTCTTGATAACCGGGATTACGCTTTTAAGCGTTAGCTCATTATCGCAAGCATCCAGCTGGCCTGGAGTACAACGTTCAAACTATGGTATTGATTTATCAGGTCAAGCAGATGTGGACCAAAATGGTGCAGCCAACTACAGGCTCGCATTAGAATTGCCTCCTGGCATTAAAGGGCATGCTCCAGACTTAGCATTGCACTACAACAGCCAGAGCAAAGATGGCATCTTTGGTGCAGGATGGTCTCTTTCTGGCCTATCATCAATTAGCAGATGCCCATCAAATAACTACCTTGACGGTTACATTGATATTGTAGATTTCGATGAAAAAGATAAGTTTTGTCTGGATGGTGAACGGCTCATTATCGTAGATGAAAGCACGGCAAACCAAACCGAATACAGGACGGCCCGAGAAAGCTATAGAAAAGTTATTGCTTTAGGTCCAAAAAATAATCCATCAATGTTCCAGGTATGGAACCCTGATGGCTTTAAAAGTGAATACACATCTAATGTAAAAACTGCAAATAAAAGAAAAAACATTAGTTGGTCACTGATGTCTACTAGCGATAAAGCTGGCAACGAAATTCATTACGAATATAAAACTGATCCTTCTTCTGGTGAGAGCATAATAAGCGAAATCTCATATAACTCTAATCATATAAAATTTAACTACGAGAATAAGATACATAAAATTAGCTCTTATGTTCATGGAAACAAAACATCCCTAAATCATAGAATTGATGAAATAACAATCTCTCAAATAGAAGAGCCCATCAGGAATTATAAATTTAAATACCAATCTGGTAATGATATTTTACAAAAAATTACGACTGCTAACAGTGGGTGTAAAGATGAAACATGTGAGGTTAGCATTGACCTTAAGTGGAAATATCAACCAATGGGGAATTTTTCTGCTGCAAAACACTTAATTCGTAGTTTTGGAAAAGATGCTGAAGGATGGAATAATAAAGACCACATTCGTTTAACTTCAGATATAGATGGTGATGGTCGTACTGACATTATTGGTTTTTCCAATAATGGTGTTCAAGTCTCTTTTTCCGAAGGTAATACATATAGTTCACCAAGACAATTAATCAATTATTTTGGTAAAGATGCTGGAAAATGGAGTAATTCAGACCATATTAGAACTGTCGCAGATGTTAATGGCGATGGCTTAACAGATATCATTGGATTTTCTAATAGTGGTGTGCAAGTATCATTTTCTCAAGGACGAAGCTTTAGTTCACCACGCAATTTGCTAAAAGCATTCGGTAAAGATACAGGCTGGACAGTTAAAGACCATCCCAGAATAATGGCGGATGTCAATGGAGATGGTAAAGCTGATATTGTCGGATTCGGTAATAATGGCGTCTATGTTTCATTTTCTACAGGAAACTCTTTTTCTACGCCTAAACATATGCTTCGAGCATTTGGAAAAGATACTGGCGGATGGAGTACTAATGATCATATAAGAACGATGGCTGACATCAATGGAGATGGCAGAGCGGATATTGTAGGATTTTCTAATAGTGGTGTAGAAGTTTCATTATCTCAAGGAAACTCATTTTCTGCTCCCAAAAGATTACTTAACACTTTTGGAAAAAATGATGGTTGGAAGAACTATGATCACCCTCGATTTTTGGCTGATGCAAATGGAGATGGCAAGGCTGATATCATAGGATTTTCCCATAATGGTGTCATTGTATCTTTCTCTAAGGGTGATGGGTTTACTGCACCTAAACGCTTAATTAATAGTTTCGGAAATGGTGTAGGCGGGTGGAATACTAGTGATCACCCCAGAACAGTCGCTGATGTGAATGGTGATGGCCGAGCCGATATCATTGGGTTTGCAAATGATGGTGTAAATATTTCTTTTTCTCTCGGTGAAACTTTCACAGCACCAAAGCGAGTAATTAATAGCTTTGGTAAATATAGTGGAGGATGGAGTACAAAAGATCATCTTAGGATGTTAGCAGATACTGATGGAGATGGTACTGCAGATATTATCGGCTTTGGAAATGCTGGCGTATATATATCTAATTCAACAAGCGCATCTCCATTATTATTGTCTGTGACTTCTTCACTTGGAAATGTTGTAACATTCGATTATTCACCACTTACAGATAATAATGTATACAAAAAATTAAATAGTGAACAGTATCCTATATCAGAAGTACAAGCTCCAATCTATGTTGTAAAATCATTACACAGAAGCTCCCAAAATAGTAAGACCCATAGCTCAAGTTATTATTATCATGGATTTCGTGTTCACAAACTCGGAGCGGGTAGCCTAGGTTTTTCTAAAATACAAAATTGGGATCAATCAAACAATCTGATAACTACGACAACTTACAGTCAAAATACAGAAGACTTATTACAAGGAGCCCTAGTAAAAAGAGAAATCTGTATATTTGATGGAAGAGGAAAAATTAGCTTTGATTACTGTGATGAAAATCCAAGTACTCTACTGGAACAAACAGTCAATCAATGGAAAGTTTATAAACCCACTGGTATTCCAGAGCCGATTGAACGATTTAAACGCTCTATTTCTTTTACAAGTGCTCCAGTATTAAAACCAGCACAACGCTATATTCAGCATCTGATTAAATCTACCACTAAGAAGTGGGATTTGAATGGGGAATTGATATCAACACAAGTATATGAATCTGAATTTGAACCAGATTATGGTCAATTAATACGCAAAACTATTGAAACTCAAGACCACATTAACCAACGTTGGCACAAAGAAATCACTTCTAATAGTTATGTTCCTGTTACATCAGAAATACAGGACCGCTGGTTAATAAATCTTATTGAACATCAATCTACCTTCATCTCAGGCAGCCATCTTAAAAGTACAGAAAATACAGTACGTTATGAATACAATGAATTGGGCCTCCTCACGAAGGAAGTTCGTGAAGAGGGTGAGCCTGAACAGTTTGCAACATCCTATAGTGATTTTGATCGTGGTTTAGCCCAGACAGTAACTGAATCTTGGCAGAGGCTGCCTAACGATGGTCTTCCATCAAACTCTAGGACAACTCAATTATCATATGATGCTTTTGGATTTATTAAATCAAGAACAAATGCTGTTGGATACCAAACCAACTATCAATATGATCCTCGTTCAGGCTTGCTCCTCAATTCAACAGATACCAATGGTAGGCAAGTAAATAATTTCTATGATGACTGGGGAAGGCTCATCGGTGAAAGGCTTTCTGATGGTAGCTGGAAAACCACAACATATAAACAAAGCCATGATCAAGAAGTTGCTTATCGTATCCTAGCCCAAAGAAGTGATGCACCGACTGTAGAACATTATATTGACGCTTTACATCGTGAAGTTCGCCGAGATGTTTCCTTATTTGGAGGAGAGAAATCAATTTCTGTCAAAAAATATGATTCTCTTGGACGGTTAATTTTTGAATCTGCACCAGATTATCATGTTTCATATGAAGGAACTTCATTTGAATATGATTTGCTTAATAGAGTGAAACAGATAACACGTGCTGATAATTCAAAAACCACTTATTTCTATGAACCATTAACGATGACATCGGTGAACGCCAAAGGCCAAAAAGCGATCACTCGTTCTAATGCATGGGGATGGAATATAGAAAAATCAGATGATAATAATAACACCACAGCTTATCGATATGATGGACGTGGGAATATTATTGAAACAATTGATCCTAACGGCAATAAAATCATTGTCGATTACGATCGCTTTGATAGAAAAACATCCATTCATGATCCAAATACTGGATCTAATTCCTATACATTAAATGGGTTAGGATTAATTTCAAAAAGTGTGAATGGCAATAACCAAAGTATTATTTTTGAGTATGATTTACTTGGTCGTCAAACATACCGAAACATTGAAGATGTTAAAAGAAAAGCTGGAAACATTGAGACTATTTGGAAATACAGTGAGAGTCATGGCGATACTGGACTATTAGAGTCCATTACACAAGACAATTACATTGAAAGGTATTCATATGACGCACAAGGAAGAATGTCATCAAAGAAAATCAACATTGGAAACAATGAATTCAATTACCAATGGTCCTACGATAATAATGGTCGTGTCGAAGAAAAAGTTCTACCAAACGATCTTAGCGTCCAATATATATATGATCAATTTGGATATTTAACAACAATTAAAAACTCTACCGAGAGAACTCCATATTGGGAGTTACTGTCAATGGATACAAGAGGAAACATCACTTCAACTCAGCTGGGTGGTGGAATCACGACAACAAAATATTTTGATTCGATCACTGGAAATCTAACCAACATTTCAAGTAATAACTTGATTGGAAAAACAATTCAATCCGTTAACTATGAATATGATGAGATTGGAAATGTTACACAAAAATCATGGTCACAGTTTAACAAGTCATTCATAGAAAATTTCGAATATGACAGTTTAAATAGATTAATTTCATCATCTGGTGTGAGCAATCAAGATTTGAAATATGATGCTTTAGGAAATATCACCTATAAATCAGATGTTGGCACTTATCAATATAACTCTTCTCGTCCACATGCTGTAAGCTCAATTAGCGGCATAAGGAGCGCTGAATACTTATATGATAACGCGGGTAACCAAATTGAAGGTGATGGAAGAACTATCACATATAGCGCTTTCAATAAACCTCTAACAATTTCAAACAAAGAAGGAACAACTACTTTTGAATATGGTCCATCATTAGAAAGAACAATCAGGAATGATGTAAATAAAAACCGAACTACCTATTATGTTGATCGCGATTATGAGCAAGTAAATGAAAATGGGAAAATTACTCATCGATACTTTATTGCTGACCAAGTAATAGTTGAAAAAGATAGCGAAGGTTCCGCTAAAAACAAATACCTTTTTAAAGACCATCTTAACTCAGTTCTCCTTATAACAGATCAATTGGGAGAAATAGAGTATCAAACTAGCTATGATGCTTGGGGTAAATCACGAATTCTTCCAGGACAAGAAGATTATGAGCTCAGCCAAAACTCATACTCAGATGGATTAACAGGAAGACTTGGGTTTTCCAGTCATGAAAATCTAACGGAATCTAACTTAGTGCATATGACAGGGAGACTGTACGACCCTGTCATTGGGCGATTCCTAAATCCTGATCCTATTGTTCAAGATGATATTGGGGGCGGACAAGGTTTCAACCGATACAGTTATGTTCAAAATAACCCATTAAAATACACTGATCCTTCAGGTTATTCCATCAGTGGCTTTTTCAAGAAAACAGGAAAGTTCATTGATAAATATTGGAAAGTCGGTGTTGCAATTGCCGCTTCAGTTTTCACTTATGGCTATGCCTCGGGTTGGGCGGCTGGATTCCTAAGTTCACAAGTTGCAATCGGTGCAACTGGCGGAGCTGCTGCAGGATTTGTATCTGGTGCAATTCTCAGTGGAACATGGGAAGGTGCATTCCAGGGAGCGTTAGCTGGCATGATTACTGGCGGATTCAGCAAATTAACAGGAAGCTGGAAAGTAGATTCACTTGGCACCTTTGCAAAAAGAATTGGGACTTCTGCAGTAGGTGGATGTGCTAGTGCTGCTGCCGTAGGCGGTAGATGCTCTCAAGGAGCCAGACTTGCTGGTATTGGTGAGGCTTTTCGGGCTGGAATTGAATGGTTTACAGGCTATGAACCAACAACGAAGCGTGCAACACAAGGCGCTTTAAACAAAACGAACAGCTCAACAAGCGGGTATTCAGGCCCTGCACATAATCCTAAACTTGATATTTGCAGCTCGGATTTCAGTAAATGTGGGCCACTTTTCAATCAGGTCGGAGAAGCCAATAGCAGCCATTTCCTTATGGGAGAAAAAGGTGCATTTATGAGTTTTCTATCAACAAAGGTACCTGGCTTCAACTCAGGTGCGGTTCTTCATGATGTCTTTGTTGGCACGGTCCAAAGATCGCTGGGCATTTGGAGTAACCCTGGTCTGGTTTCTGGAATTGTTACAAACCAAGTTTCTATTATTCCAGTAATTGCCTTTAACTATGCTGCATTACACCAAATGGTACAATTACAAGCCTACCAATATGAGCAGCTAATGAAAAAGTAGTACGCTGATCTACAGATGTGTTTAGCCCCATAAAATTAGGGCCTTAGATGAAGCCAGCAGCTAACCCCTGCTGGCTTTTACTTTGATATATTTGCCTGACTGGTGCTGCCATTCGCTTCTCCATCTTCATAGAAGATGACAACCTGACTTGAAATTTTCCCCATTGCCAAACTCTAAGACAGTCTAGAGTTTTTACATATTCCGGTTCACTTGTTAAGCCATCCACTTGCTTCAGACAGCACATATCGTAATTTTATTACAATCTCATCAGCCAGTACTTTGCCATTATTTATTTCGCCCTTCAAACAAAAACCCAGCAGTGATCCACATCACTCTAGATTCGCTCAACCCATCCAGAAAATACTAATTGTGTGATTCTTATCACCAAAAGTTTAAATGGCAAACAGTCAGTAATTGAGGCGCTGATCACCTAAAATTAATTTGACAATTTTAAAACTCAAGTAATGTAAGGGAATTACAGCGACGGAATGATGCTGGGATCACAATAATTTGGTGGGGATTGGCTAAGAAAGGAGACGGGAGTCACGAAACCCCCGTCATCAGTTTGGTTTTCAGGATCTGTGGTAGATTGATTGGGTACGAAGCAATCGACGGTTTTGGCGAACCGTTATCCACACAACAGAACTTAAAACTGAACATCAAACGGGGAAAGGTCATGATATCACCAGACACCAAGATCAAGATACAGAATTTTGGTCGCTTCCTCTCCAACATGGTAATGCCCAATATTGGTGCATTCATCGCTTGGGGGTTTATCACCGCACTGTTTATTCCGACCGGCTGGCTGCCAAATGAGACGCTCGCCAAGCTGGTTGGCCCGATGATCACCTACCTGCTGCCGCTGCTGATTGGTTATACCGGCGGTAAACTGGTTGGTAGCGACCGGGGCGCTGTCGTCGGTGCCGTCACCACGATGGGTGTGATTGTCGGTACCGATATTCCTATGTTCATGGGGGCCATGATTGTCGGCCCGATGGGCGGCTGGGCCATTAAGCACTTTGATAAAGCCGTGGAAGGCAAAATCAAAAGCGGCTTCGAAATGCTGGTCAATAACTTCTCCGCCGGCATCATTGGTATGATCTGTGCCATTATTGCCTTCTTCCTGATCGGCCCTTTCGTGAAGATTCTCTCCGGTGGCCTGGCAGCAGGTGTGAACTTCCTGGTGGATGCAGGATTGTTACCCCTGACCTCAATTTTCGTTGAACCGGCGAAGATCCTCTTCCTGAATAATGCGATTAACCACGGCATTTTCTCGCCGCTGGGAATCCAGCAATCCAATGAAGTCGGCCAGTCCATCTTCTTCCTGATTGAGGCCAACCCGGGTCCTGGGCTTGGTATTTTACTGGCGTACATCATGTTCGGTCGCGGCACGGCAAAACAAACCGCCGGGGGTGCTGCCATCATTCACTTCTTCGGTGGGATCCACGAGATTTACTTCCCGTATATTCTGATGAACCCGCGCCTGATCCTGGCCGCCATAGCTGGCGGGATGACAGGGGTTTTCACCCTGACCCTGTTCCACGCAGGTCTGGTTTCTCCCGCTTCACCGGGCTCAATCTTTGCTGTCATGCTGATGGCGCCGAAGTCTTCCATGGTCGGTGTCCTGTGCTCCATTGCAGCAGCGGCAAGCGTGTCCTTCCTGGTTGCGTCACTCCTGCTGAAAACCCAGAAAGTGACCGACGAAGATGATGGTACCTCGCTGGAAGCAGCCAGTGAAAAAATGAAGGCCATGAAATCCGGTAAATCCTCTGAAGGCAAGGCCACGGTCAATGCAAAACAGTCTTCCGGGGCAGAACTTAGCCAAGTGCGCCGTATGATTGTGGCCTGTGATGCCGGCATGGGGTCGAGTGCCATGGGTGCCGGTCTGCTGCGCAAAAAAGTGAATGAAGCCAGACTGAATATTGAGGTCACCAATAGTGCCATCAATAACCTGCCGGATGATGTCGATGTAGTGATCACACACCGGGATCTGACGGAACGTGCCCGCAAGCACGCTCCGCATGCCTGTCATATTTCACTGACCAACTTCCTGGACGGTCAGGTTTATAACGATCTGATCACCCGGATTATCGCCGCCAGCAGTCCGGATGCCGCCAATGACCCGACACTGGTCAAGCTGACCCCGGTGGCAGCTAACGATGATTCACTGACACCGCAGCCACCCTCAGTGTTCCAGATCCAGGCCGACAATATTCATCTGGGACTGAGAGCTACAAATAAGGAAGAAGCCATCCGCTTCGCCGGTGAACAACTGGTGAAACTGGGCTATGCCGAACCAGATTACGTGAATGCCATGTTCGACCGTGAAGCCCTGGTCCCCACTTATCTCGGCGAGTCCATTGCGGTGCCGCACGGCACGGTCGAGGCCAAGGACCGTGTGATCAAAACCGGCATCGTCATTTGCCAGTATCCGGACGGCGTCCTGTTTACCGAAGACGAAGATGACATCGCCCATCTGGTGATCGGCATCGCCGCCAAAAATGATGAACATATTCAAGTGATTACAACCATCACCAATGCACTGGATGATCCTGAGGCCATTGAACGCCTCAAACGGACGCAGGACGTGCAAGAAGTGCTGAGCATTCTTGCCAGCGAAGAAGCAGCCTGAGGCAGTGTCTTTCGAGGCCGGGCTTGCCGGCCTCTCTCATTGAAGGTAGGAATCATCATGAAAGCAGTTCATTTTGGCGCTGGCAATATCGGCCGCGGATTCATCGGTAAAGTTCTGGCAGATGCACAGGTTAATGTTACTTTTGCCGACGTCAACGAGCCACTCATCGATCAGCTCAGCCATGCGCAGTCTTATACCGTCAAAGTGGTAGGCAACGACTGCCATCTTGATACGGTCAGTCATATCACAGCCGTGAATGCCGCAGGGCCGGATGTCATCGATCAAATTGTCCAGACAGATTTGATCACCACAGCCGTCGGCCCGGCGGTACTGGATAAGATCGCCAGAACCATTGCCGAAGGGCTGACCAAGCGGTTTGCTTCGGGCAACCAGCAGCCCCTGAATATCATCGCCTGTGAAAACATGGTCCGGGGCACCACTCACCTGAAAGCCGAAGTCTACAAACATTTGTCGCCGGCGGATCAGGCTCTGGCAGATGACTACGTGGGTTTTGTTGACTCTGCTGTCGATCGCATCGTCCCGCCCGCGGATGCCGCCAACGACGATCCGCTGGAAGTCACCGTCGAAAGTTTCAGCGAGTGGATTGTCGACCAGCAACAGTTTAAAGGCGACATTCCTGCCATCGCTGGCATGGAAACCACCAACGATCTGATGGCATTTGTTGAACGGAAGTTGTTTACACTCAACACAGGTCATATCATGACGGCGTATCTGGGCGCTTTGCGCGGTTATGAAACCATCCGGGATGCCATTGAGGATAACGATATTCGTGCTCAGGTCAGAAATGCCATGCGCGAAAGCGGTGAAGTGCTGATCCGCCGCTACGGCTTCGACCGGGACCAGCACAATGCCTATATCGAAAAAATCCTGACCCGTTTTGCCAATCCCTTCCTGCGTGATGAGATTGACCGGGTCGGCCGACAGCCCATCCGTAAACTGGGCAGTAACGACCGGCTAATTAAACCATTACTGGGAACGATTGAATACGGAACCCCCAACCAAACCCTGATCACCGGGATTGCGGCGGCACTGAAGTACGTCAATCCCAGCGATTCGCAGGCGGTCGAGTTACAAAACACATTGAGAGAAAAAGGGGTATGCCAGACACTGGCTCAATACACCGGACTGGATGCTGGCAGCGATGCGGCCCGCCGTATTGAACAGTGCTATCAGGCCTTATCCTGAAAATATACGGGGAGTGCACTCCCCGTTTTTTGCAGCAAAGAGAACTTTTATCCATGCCACCATGTGAACACGAAGCAGACATCATTGAGCGACTGAACGAAGCCAACACAGTTCGCGGCTTTTTCATTGCCACTGTTGAGATTCTGGAGGAAGCAGTGGACAGACTGATCCAACGGATTTTCCGGAAAGATGACTTTGCGGTGAAGTCCGTGGTGGAGCCTTTGCTGCACGATTCTGGCCCACTCGGAGAACTGACGGTTCGTCTGAAACTACTGTATGGACTGGGCGTCATTGCGCAGCCTGTTTATCAGGATATAGAACGCTGTCTTCGGATCAGAGACATGCTCAACCGGGACGGCTCTGAATACAGCTTTACGGACCCTAAAATCATCAAAGAGATTAAAGCGCTGCATCAGGCGAATGTGATGGGCGTGGCTCAGCTCGACATGGCCCCCATCTCAGAAGACATTGATCTCAGTTTCTATCAGATGCAAATGGCCCGGCAGGAACAGGTGGTGAAATCTACCCTGGCACTGGCCATTTCAGGGATTGCGACTGAGCTGAATAAAGACAGCCCGTTTTAATCCACGGTCTGTCTCTGCCTGAATTCATCTTCTGTCAAAGGCTGCAAGCACTCACCACTCAAGCCCAAGCAATTGGGTCAGGATAAAACATCATCTACCTGCTGATACCCATCAGCGAATTCAAGAATCGCTGCCAGGACAACGTCAGCCTCTTCAGGGAGACAGTTCATTTCTCGATAAAAAGCAAATGATGACACGTCTGCATTCACTTTAATCCACCTCTTGGTTGGATCGACAGCAACTTTACCTTTTTCATAGAATAAAATTGAGAACTCCTCTTTCTTCTTTTCAAAACCGGTAAAATTAAAAGCCATCAGTGCCATCCCACCGGCCCCAACAAAAGCAAACGGCCCCAAAATAAAGACAGAAAGGATACAAACGACAATACCAAAACGGGCTAGTTTTCGCACAGCACGATATGCGGATTCTGGAATATCTTCAAGTCGCGTATAACGGATCCCAACTTCGGTTAATTGATAGTGATAAATCGCTGGCGCACATGCCAAATAATGTAAAAAGGCCCAAGCCACCCATCCTACCCCAAAACAAAGCAAAAATTTCAGAATATTCAAAAGACTGCCAGGCTCATAACTTGCAATAAAAAACACCCCTCCAAAAACAGAGCTGAGGAAAATATTAAAACCTTGATGAAACTTTTCCGGCGTGACTCTCGTGGTCCATTCAAATAATACAGGTGCATCTTTCAGCTGCTCTTTCATTGCTTTCACTTGTTCGTCACTGATTTCAACAATGTTCCTGTGTTCTTGTGTTTCACTCATTGAGGGGCCCTTAAAATGGATGATTCATGTCCAATCCGTACATGACAACAAGATTTCTGATTACAATGAAAGAAAATCCCATATTGCATCGTCCTTTTATCTGTCAGATATCTAAATTTCATCCACCAGCTGATACCCATCAGCGAATTCAAGAATCGCCGCTAGGACAACTTCAGATTCTTCAGGATGACAGTTCACTTCATGGTAAAAGGCAAACGATGATACATCCGCCCTCATCTTAATCCACCTCTTTGTTGGATGAAGAGCGACTTTACCTTTTTCATAAAATAAAGCAGTAAATTCCTCTTCCCTCTTTTCAAAACCGGTAAAATTAAAAGCCATCAGTGCCATCCCTCCGGCCCCTATAAAAGCAAACGGCCCCAAAATAAAGACAGAAAGGATACAGACGACAATGCCAACACGAGCAAGTTTTCGCACAGCACTGTATGCGGATTCAGGAATATCTTCGAGTTGGGTGTAGCGAATCCCGAGCGCGGTTAATTGATAGTGATAAACCCAAGGCGAACAAGCAAAGTTCTTTAAAAAGATCCACCATCCCCAGCCTAAACTAAAACAGAGAAAAAGTTTTGGTAAAAACCAGTAACTGCCAGGTTCATAACTGGCAGCAAAGAATATCCCACCAAAGAGAACACTGATCAGAATATAAAAACCTTGTCGAAATTTATCGATTGTGACTATTGCTGTCCATTCAAACAATACAGGCGCGTCTTTCAGCTTCGCTTTCATTGCTTTCACTTGTTCGTCACTAATTTCAACAATGTTCCTGTGTTCTTGTGTTTCACTCATTGAGGGGCCCTTAAAACAGATGACTCATTTTTTCAAAATTCACGCATATATATTTACTTTAAAATACATCAATGAATGTTTTTTTACTTATTTATTCTCAACAGCAGATTGATTATTCACATTCAGTTCGACATCAGCATTCAGACATTTATAACAAAATTATAAACTGTTGGGGGTTATTCCAGGTTAGATGTCCTTTGATTGATATATTTAAATGGGAGGATAATCACTTTCATTGATGGAACATGATTTTATTTTTGAAGTCAGTTCCAAGAGGCACATTAAACGGATAATACAAAACAAGCTCTAATCAATTTATCAAATGAGATCTCATTTAAAAACCCAGAGCCACACTGAGTGCAAAGCTTGATTAAAGAGCGAGCTTCAATACATCAAAATAGGGAGAAGAGAGTGGGATACGCACAATGGATTCAATACTGACAGCACCGGATCGGTATGGATCCGACCCGGTCTGATTGAACTAGCTTACAAATAATCACACAAATAAGCGGTGGTTTCTTCAATGCGAACATCGAAAGCGGCATCACCTGGTACTTCAAAGTCATCACCGGCGTTGTAGGTTTCCCACTCAACATGGCCCGGCAGCTTCACGGTAATCGTCCCTTTCACAATCGTCATACGCTCAGGCGCCGCGGTTGAGAAAGTGTAATTGCCAGGCAGCATCACGCCAACACTGCTGCGCGCACCCTGCGCTTCAAAGCCAATTGACTTTACATTTCCATCAAAATATTCGTTCGTATTCAGCATGATATTCCTTATCCTGAAAAAGCTGGATGCCTCACGCTACCACAGTTCATGAGGGGCGCATACCTCTTTCTTTATGTCCGGAAAACGGCGGCTCAGTGGGGTTCATCCGCCAGGGCTTCGAGGATCGAACAATGGCTGGCATCATCGTCTGCTTCCCCGCAACAGGCATCATTAATCTTCTTCAGAGCGCGTCGAATCCGCTGCAGTTCTGCCAATTTGGCATCGATATCATCAAGTTTGGCCTGAGTAATCGCTTTCACCTCAGCACAGCTGTGCTGATCGGCTTCCAGACGGATGGTCAGCAGTTCTCGAATTTCCTCAAGACTGAGCCCGACCGCCTTTGCACGCAAAATAAAACGGACACGAGATAAGTCTTCCTCATGGTACAGACGGTATCCGCCTTCACTGCGCTCCCTGGGCACCAGCAAGCCGTTTTTTTCATAAAATCGCAGGGTGTCACTGCTGACGTCGCACAATTTAGCCAGCTGTCCAATCAAATACCTAGCCATTGGGTTTCAAAGCTCCTCTCCTCCTGCCATTGCAGACACATCGTTCCAGACAAAAAACGCCCAAGGCAAACGTTTGCGCAACGCAGGGAATCATGTAAAATACGCGCCATCACTCAATCCTGTCCACTCTGCCGGATGAGGCTATTTGCCAAAGGCAACCGTACGTTTCTGGTCAGCTTTTGGCAAATAATTCACCGCAATCAAAGAGATGGTAGCAATGGAAAACGCTCGTCCTATTCGCCGTGCTCTGATCAGCGTATCAGACAAAACGGGAATTGTTGAATTCGCACAAGCTCTTGCCAACCGTGGCGTCGATATTCTGTCCACCGGTGGGACTGCCCGCCTCCTGGCTGACCAGGGCATTCAGGTTACTGAAGTTTCCGACTACACCGGCTTCCCTGAAATGATGGATGGCCGCGTGAAGACCCTGCACCCGAAAGTACACGGTGGCGTCCTGGGGCGTCGTGGTCAGGATGATGCAATCATGGCTGAGCATGGCATTGCACCGATTGATATGGTGGTGGTGAACCTGTATCCGTTCGCGGCAACCGTCGCCAAACCAGGCTGTACGCTGGAAGATGCGATCGAGAACATCGATATCGGCGGCCCGACGATGGTACGCAGCGCAGCGAAAAACCACAAAGACGTCACCATTGTGGTCAATGCACACGACTACGACCGCGTGCTGGCGGAGATGGCCGACAACGACGGCTCTCTGACCCATGCCACCCGTTTTGATCTGGCCATTGCCGCATTTGAACACACCGCTGCTTACGATGGCATGATCGCCAACTACTTTGGCACCATGGTCCCTTCATATGGGGACCCTGCTCTTCATCAACAAGCGCAAGAAGGCGACGAGGCATCGAAATTCCCGCGCACCTTCAACCAGCAGTTCATCAAAAAACAAGACATGCGTTATGGCGAAAACAGCCATCAGGATGCCGCGTTCTATGTGGAAGCCCAGCCTGAGGAAGCCTCTGTGGCAACCGCACGCCAGCTGCAAGGCAAAGCGTTGTCTTACAACAATATCGCGGATACCGATGCCGCACTGGAATGCGTGAAAGAATTCGACCAGCCGGCCTGTGTCATCGTCAAACACGCTAACCCTTGTGGTGTTGCACTGGGTGCAACCCTGCTGGAAGCTTATGACCGCGCCTACAAGACCGACCCGACGTCAGCCTTCGGTGGTATTATTGCATTCAACGGCGAACTGGATGCCGAAACGGCAAAAGCCATTATCGACCGCCAGTTCGTGGAAGTGATTATTGCCCCGAGTGTCAGTGCAGAAGCGGTCGAAGTGGTCTCTGCCAAACAGAACGTCCGTCTGCTGGCATGTGGTCAGTGGCACAGCAAAACGACTGGGTTCGACGTCAAACGCGTAAATGGCGGTCTGCTGGTTCAGGACCGTGATCAGGGGATGGTGACTCAGAGCGATCTGAAAGTCGTTTCCAAACGCCAGCCGACCGAAGAAGAACTGCGTGATGCGCTGTTCTGCTGGAAAGTCGCCAAATACGTCAAGTCCAACGCGATTGTGTACGCCAAAGGCAATATGACCATTGGTGTCGGTGCCGGCCAGATGAGCCGCGTATATTCTGCGAAAATTGCGGGCATCAAAGCCGCGGATGAAAATCTGGAAGTGGCTGGCAGTGTGATGGCGTCGGATGCCTTCTTCCCGTTCCGCGATGGCATTGATGCCGCCGCTGAAGCTGGGATCACCTGCGTGATTCAGCCGGGCGGTTCGATGCGCGACGAAGAAGTCATTGCGGCTGCCGATGAACACGGCATGGCGATGGTCTTCACGGGCATGCGTCATTTCCGTCACTAACATTTCCCGAAGGCGTCCATTCGGCGCCTTCCTGCGTATTTCAGCCTCTGATCTAATCAGGGGCTTTCCTCCATCTCACGAGGTAAAGGACTGAGCATGAAAATTCTTGTGATTGGTAACGGCGGCCGCGAGCACGCGCTGGGTTGGAAAGCGGCACAGTCTGCACAGGTCGAAAAAGTCTTCGTTGCACCGGGCAACGCTGGTACCGCACTGGAGCCAAAACTGGAAAATGTTGCGATTGGTGTTGAGGATGTCCCGGCACTGGTGGCATTTGCCAAAGAAAATGAAATCGCGCTGACCATCGTCGGTCCGGAAGCGCCGCTGGTGATCGGTGTCGTTGATGCCTTCCGCGAGGCCGGTTTGCCGATCTTCGGTCCGACACAGGCTGCAGCGCAGCTGGAAGGCTCCAAAGCCTTCACCAAAGACTTTCTGGCCCGTCATCAGATCCCGACCGCGGAATATCAGAACTTCACCGAAATTGGACCCGCGCTGGCCTACCTGCAAGAAAAAGGCGCCCCGATTGTCGTGAAAGCCGACGGTCTGGCTGCCGGGAAAGGCGTGATTGTCGCCATGACCCTGGAAGAAGCGGAAGCCGCAGTACGTGACATGCTGGCCGGCAATGCATTCGGCGAAGCGGGTCACCGTGTGGTCATCGAAGAATTTCTGGATGGCGAGGAAGCCAGCTTTATCGTCATGGTTGACGGCAAAAACATCCTGCCGATGGCCACCAGTCAGGACCACAAACGCGTCGGCAACGGCGACACCGGCCCGAACACCGGTGGTATGGGAGCATATTCTCCGGCACCGGTTGTGACTCCTGACATCCACCAGCGTGTGATGGATGAAGTGATCAAACCAACCGTTGAAGGCATGGCCGCGGAAGGAAACCCATATACCGGTTTTCTGTATGCCGGTCTGATGATCATGGCCGACGGTACCCCGAAAGTCATTGAGTACAATTGCCGTTTCGGCGATCCGGAAACCCAGCCAATCATGCTGCGCCTGCAATCCGATCTGGTTGAACTGTGCCTGGCTGCAGTGGACGGTAAACTGAATACCGTTGATTCCCTGTGGGACCCGCGTGCCGCCATTGGCGTCGTGCTGGCCGCCGGCGGTTACCCGGCTGCCTACAACAAAGGGGACGTGATTTCCGGCCTGCCTGAGCAGGATGGCGATGCCGAGAAAATCTTCCATGCCGGCACGGCCAGCAAAGACGGCCAGGTTGTAACAAACGGCGGTCGTGTGCTTTGTGCCACTGCAATGGGGACAACCGTCTCTGAAGCCCAGCAACGCGCTTATGCCCTGGCGAAACAAGTCAGCTGGGATGGTGTTTTCTACCGCGATGACATTGGTTACCGTGCCATTGCCCGTGAGCAGCAATCATCCAATGGCTGATGACACAGTCGGATAAAGATAAGGCGCCTGACGGCGCCTTTGTTTCATTCGGGTGTGTTCTCACGCTCAGGAAGCATCCAGTAAAACCGGCTTTGTCAGACACTGTTGGGAAGAAACACGACTCAGCAACACCGCATCTGCGGTCAGCTTGCCACGGCCATCAGACTTCGCCACCATCGCAACATAACCGGGTTTTACCGGGATATGCTGCCAGTCCACCTTGTGCTCAGAGTGATCGCTGCAACGGATAAAACGCTGTCCGTCCCATACCCCTTGCATCAGCTCCAGACCGTCACGGGACTGTGCCTTCACCACAGCAATCGCCTGTTCAGCCTGCTGGCTGAGCTGATGAAGCTGCGTATCCGACAGCGGAAAAACACTCTCTCCCACCTTGTAACGCTGGAAAACCGCCTCGCCGTGCTGATCATAACGCACATGCAGCTCAAACGGCTGCAGCGCATCATCTTTCAGCGCCGTTCCTGTACGCTTCAGCTCACGCAGTTGTCCTTCCCGCCAGCGGTATTCAGTCTGGTATTCACCATACTCACCCATCCATACACGTTCAGATAAAAATTCAGGTCTGGACTGACGGATCCCGGCCCAGTACAGAGACGATGCGTCACCGGCGACCTGGCCGCCACTCAGGCGTTCTAACGAAGAAAGTGCATGGGGTGTCATGAGCGTACTGCCACAGGCAGTGAGGAGGAGAGAAATAAAAATCAGGCAGGTTCGTTTCATAAAAGAAAAACTCCGCCGAGAAGGATCGTCGACGGAGTTGAGATTATTTTACAGAATCTTTCAGCGCTTTACCGGCTACGAAAGCTGGTACGTTTGCCGCTGCGATCTGGATCTCTTTACCCGTCTGTGGGTTACGGCCAGTGCGTGCAGCGCGGTGGTTTACTTTAAATGTACCAAAGCCAATAAGTTGAACCTGGTCACCGGATTTCAGTGCTTCGGTGATGCCGCTCAGGGTAGATTCCAGCGCGTCTTTCGCTTGCGCTTTAGTCAGATCCGCTTGTTCAGCAATCAGTTCAATCAGTTGGGTCTTGTTCATTCGGTTTCCCTTCTAAGGTTTTTTCTTCAGACGCATCCACTCTAATTCAAAAGAAGCCCATGTGGCAAAGGTTTGTCTGTCTTCCTGTGGTCAGCTGCGGGCTCTTTAACCATAAACTGAGCGCAAGTTCACAAATTGTTACTATCCTGAAGAATGTGCTGGTTGCTTTTGCTCCGTACAACACCAATAAATGGGGTGATTTTTCCGATGAGAGCTGTCTAAACCGCATGATACTTCTGACCCTTTACATCGCGATTGCGATTGGTATTTCATTTATCTGTTCCGTCCTTGAAGCCGTTTTGCTGAGCATTTCCCCCAGTTATGTCGGCACTTTGCGTCAGCAGTCCCACCCGATGGCTGACAAACTGACAGAGCTGAAAGACAACATCGACCGGCCGCTGGCATCCATTCTGACCCTGAACACCATCGCCCATACCATTGGTGCTGCAACGGCGGGTGCTCAGGCTGCGGTGGTTTTCGGCAGCCAATGGCTGGGCGTCTTCTCCGCTGCACTGACAGTCGGCATTCTGCTGCTGTCTGAAATCATTCCGAAAACCATTGGAGCCACCTACTGGCGCCAGCTGGCGCCGCTGACCGCCCGGGTACTGAGTGTCATGGTCTGGCTGTTACGGCCATTTGTCTGGGTCTCCGAGCAGATCACCCGCCGCTTGTCGCAGGGCCACCAGCCCCCAAAACTGCGAGATGAACTGTCGGCTATGGCGATGCTGGCCAAAGAATCCGGTGAACTGGCCGAAGGCGAGTCAAAAATCATGCATAACCTGCTGCAGTTCTGTGATGTCAGCGTCACCAAAATCATGACGCCCCGTCCGGTACTGTTTCGGGTCGAGGATAATCTGACCATCAATGAGTTTCTGGCCACAGCCAAAGACAGCCCGTTCTCACGCCCGCTGATTTACCGGGGCAGCAAGGACAATATCCTGGGGTTTGTTCACCGGCTGGAACTGTTTGCCGAGAGCCAGAGCGGCCGGGGCAACATCCTCCTCAGCGAGATGATGCGTCCGCTGCCGGTCGTGATGAATATTGATACCGTCCCGGTTGCCTTTGAGAAGCTGATGAAGGCAAGGGCCCAGCTGGCATTGGTTGTGGATGAATATGGGACGGTGATGGGTCTGGTCACGCTGGAAGACGTCTTTGAGAGCCTGGTCGGCGAGGAAATTGTCGATGAAGCCGACATCAGCACCAGCATGCAGCAGCTCGCTTTCCAGCGCTGGGAACGCTGGAAGAAAAAACACAATGTCATCGAAAACCGCGACGAGGACGATACCCCGTAAAGAAAAACGGCAGGATGTTACTCCTGCCGTTCCTTCAAATGCTGTGCATGACTCACATCAGAGCGCAATGCCAATGTTACTGACACAAGCCTCACGCAGCTCTCTGCGCAAATCTTTAATCAGTTCAATATCCCGGCTTTCCGCATCTTTGAGCGCACGGAAAATCGCCCACTGGACATCCCACTCTTCACAGACGGCCTGATTTTCCTTCTGATTCTCGTTGGTAATCGCTTCACCTGTCTGCGCTTCTTCCAGATTTACTACCGTCTCAACCGACAGTGAACTGATGCTCAGCGCAATCTCAGGGATCTGATCACGATCCAGCAGCGCATGCAGTACGTCAGACAGAGCGACGCAGGCATCAATGGCCGGACTGACGGCATACAAATCATAGTCGTCCGCCGCCGGGACCATTTCTTCCAGTTTCTCCAGCTGGCGCTCGAAATTGATCTTGGCATTTTTTACCGTCAAAATTTCCCAGACACTGTCGAGAATTAAACGGTAAGGCTGAGGGTCGGCAAACCCGGTCTCACGGCAGAAGAACGCATAGTTCGGATACATCCGCTCACACAGCGATGCCATAAATGTAAGATATTGCCAGGATTCAAATTTTTCTAAGCGAAGCTGAATTGGATTTTTAAGCATGGGATAATCTGTCTGAAAGCGTTGGTTGAATTTTACTTGATAAGCTGCCTGTGCAAAAGGAAAAAGCCATGCATCAACTCTGTATTATCTCCCGGCGGTACGAGCTGTACCGTCAACTCATCGAAAACGCCGCACTGCCGGAACTGGCACTGACAGACAATCCGGCGGAAGCGACCCTGGTTCTGGCCGATCCGCCGCTGCTGACAGGCCAACTGGAAGAATTTTCAAACCTGCACTGGGTGCAGTCAACGTATGCCGGGATTGACACCCTCATCCGCCCCGGATTACGGAAAGATTACACCCTGACCAATATCCGTGGTCTCTTCGGCCAGCTGATCAGTGAGTATGTCCTGGGTCTCCTCTTCAGCCACCAGCGGCATTTTGCCAGGTATCATGAGCAACAACAGCAAGGGATATGGCGGCAGCATCACTACAACTCCCTGGCTGGTAAAACCATGGTGATCCTGGGCACCGGCACCATCGGCCAGCACCTGGCCCAATCAGCCCGGGCACTCGGTATGACGATTTATGGTGTGAACCGCTCCGGTGAGACCCCGAATAACAGCTTTGCCCGGGTCTTCCCGATCGAACAGCTGACCGGGGTATTACCGCAGGCTGATATCGTGGTTTCCATTCTGCCCGCCACAGAACTGAGCAATGATGTACTCAACGCAGAGAGTCTGAGCCACTGCCGGGATGTATTGCTGTTCAATGTCGGCCGCGGCAATGCCGTCTGCGAACCGGGCCTGATTCAGGCGCTGGAAAGTGGTGCCGTGGCACACGCTTTTCTGGATGTCTTTAAGCAGGAGCCACTGCCTGCAACGCATCCGTTCTGGCAGCATCCGCGTATCACGGTTACACCACATATTGCTGCCGAGAGCTTCCCGGAACAGGTGATGGAGATATTCAAAACCAACTACCTGCGCTATGTTGAAGGAAAGCCACTGCAATTTCAGATTGATTTTGAGCGGGGTTATTAAACCTGCCGATGAAAACAAATCCAGCCCCGAACGCCTTGCCCGCGTTATTACATCAGATCCGTCAGTGTACGCTGTGTCAGGCCCACTTGCCGCTCGGACCGCGGCCGGTCATTCAGGCCAGCAGTGAAGCACGGCTGATGATTGTCGGTCAGGCGCCGGGCACTCGGGTGCATGACACAGGAATTCCCTGGAATGATCCAAGCGGTGACCGGCTACGCCGCTGGCTCGAACTCGACAGGGAGACCTTCTATGATCCCAGCCGCATCGCCATCATGCCCATGGGACTGTGCTATCCGGGAAAAGGCAAAAGCGGCGATCTGCCGCCCAGACCTGAATGCGCCCCTCAGTGGCACGGCCAGGTCTGGCCCTTACTGCCCAATATCGGAATGACGCTGCTGGTCGGGCAGTACGCGCAGAACTATTATCTGCCCGACAAACCCAAAACCCTGACCGAGACGGTCCGGGCCTGGCGGCAATGGGCACCGACTTACCTGCCGCTGCCTCATCCTTCGCCCCGCAATACGCTGTGGCTGAAGAAAAACCCCTGGTTTGAAGCCGAAGTTGTGCCTTACATCCGGGACTATGTCCACCAGCATCTGGGCTTATAACGCATACAAAAAGCGAGCCATCGGGCTCGCTTTTCACTGCTGATAACGCGGTCTGCTTACTTGTGGTAAGGCGCTGACAGCTCATGCACCGCCTCAACAAAGACCCCGGCATTTTCCGGCGGTACGTCGAGGTGAATCCCGTGGCCCAGATTGAAGACATGACCGGTGCCTTCACCAAACCCAGACAGAATGCCTGCCACTTCCTCGCGAATCCGCTCAGGAGATGCGTACAGCATCGAAGGATCCATATTGCCCTGCAGGGCAACTTTATCGCCCACCCGGCGCTTGGCATCCGCAATATCAATCGTCCAGTCCAGACCGACAGCATCACAGCCCGTTGCTGCAATCGCTTCCAGCCACATGCCGCCGTTCTTCGTGAACAGAGTCACCGGTACACGGCGTCCTTCGTTTTCACGGATCAGACCATCCACAATCTTATGCATGTACTGCAGCGAGAAGAGTTTGTAGTCACGTGGCGTCAGCACACCCCCCCAAGTATCAAACACCATCACCGACTGAGCACCCGCTTTGATCTGCGCATTCAGATACGAGATCACGCTGTCTGCCAGCTTGTCCAGCAAAGCATGCAATACTGCAGGCTCGGCATACATCATCTTTTTGATCTTGGTGAATGCCTTGGTGCTGCCGCCTTCCACCATATACGTGGCCAGTGTCCACGGGCTGCCGGAGAAACCAATCAGCGGTACTTCACCTTGCAGGTCTTTGCGAATCTGACGGACAGCATTCATCACATATTGCAGTTCGCCTTCCGGATCCGGGATTCCGATTTTGTCGACATCCGCTTTACAGCTGATCGGACGCTCAAACTTCGGCCCTTCACCTGCTTCAAAGTAAAGTCCCAGGCCCATGGCATCCGGTATGGTCAGGATGTCAGAAAACAGAATGGCCGCATCCAGAGGAAAACGACGCAATGGCTGCAGCGTGACTTCACTGGCCAGTTCCGCATTTTTGCACAGCGACATAAAGTCACCGGCCTGGCCCCGGGTCGCCCGGTATTCAGGCAGATAACGGCCCGCCTGACGCATCATCCAAACAGGCGTACAGTCAACCGGTTGCTTGAGCAAAGCACGCAGATAACGATCGTTTTTCAATTCTGTCATTGTCAACATCCTGGCAAATAAGTGGCGGTATTGTAACACTCTGCCCCGGTAACAGCAGCCATGTATGACCGCCAAATCGTAATTAATGCTGACCGGAGCACATCCTGGATCATCTGACCCGATGTGGGAAATTTATTTCATTTCTGATCATCTAATGTTGCAGATTTTTTAATCAGTTCTTTATCAATTCTCTGTTAATGTCAAAAGACGCCAATATCGGCGATGCAAAGAATTGGAGGATCTATGAACCTGCAAGTTGTGATCGAATTTACTGAGTCTGGTGTGTATAAAGACCGATGCTGGGAGAGCGCTTTTAAAGCAAGCAAAGGCCAGCTGTACAGCGTGTCACCACAATATGCCGTCCAGCTGATCAAGCACTCAAAAGCCATTTTCCGGGCGATTCCGGAAACTCACCCGGAATAAATGAAGATACTCCAATTTCCGGTCAATCCGGGACATCTCCGCTGACTGATTAATCAGCCTCCCGAACTGCGGCTTCCTGCCGGATGGCATCGCAAGTCGCCTGGATCAGACGAAAAGCAATTGTGCCCGGTGGCGCGACAGGCGGCAGCTGATCGTGCCTGAACCACCGGGCGTCCACCAGCTCTTCATAATCCGGGCGGATATCACCACTCTGATAATCCGCCATAAAGCCCATCATCAGATTGGACGGAAACGCCCAGGGCTGGCTGTCGAAATACCGGATATTGGTTAACTGAATGCCTGTTTCTTCCGCCACTTCGCGCGCAACACAGGTTTCCAGCGTTTCACCAGCCTCGACAAAACCCGCGATCACCGTATACATCCCACTCTTATGACGGGGATGCTGTGCCAACAAAATCTGATCGCCCTTTCGCACGGCCACAATAATGCACGGAGACACTCTGGGGTAATGAAACTGCAGGCAAGACTGGCACTGCATCGCCAGGGTTTGCTTCGCAAGCTCTGTTTTACTACCGCATTCCGGGCAGTATCTCTGACTCTCGCACATGTGAGCCAATTGCATCGCTTTTCCGGCCAGCATAAAGAGATCCGGCTCCTCCCCCAACAATTCCCTCAGAGAATAAAAATATTTCTCTGGCAGCGTCCCGGGATCTTCCAGCCAGTTCACCGCGCATCCCTGATGCTCTCCGATCGTCCGCGATCGCGCTTGATCCAGGTCGAAAGGTGGGTTTGGCGTAAGTGGTAACTTACCATCCACCAGATATATCCGGCGATCTCGGGTCACACACCAATAGGCGGGATCTTGCTTTTTTGACATTGGCTATTCCTCTCTCCTTGCAGGGGTTTTGTTTTGCTGGCAATCTAAACGTAACAACGGAATTTGGCTCTGCCATACATGGTACTCTTAGAGTGTCTAAGAGTTTGACAGGAATTGTTTTCTGCTCATGCAACATGCTGGGCGATCTGAGGACATGGTCATGCTAAGTAAATTCGAACAAGTGCAAAAACAATGGGGTGGCAGTAATGATGTCATCGATCACTGGCTCATGTCGAGGCAGCAGTTGCTGATCGACTACTGCAAGCTGGCGGGTCTGCCTCCATTCGAACCCAAGGCCCGGCAACTGCCCACGTCTGCCCAACTTCAGCTCTTCTGCCAACAACTGGTCGATTATATCTCTGAAGGCCACTTTAAAATCTACGATAAAGTGATGGCAAGATGGCAGGCCACCGGCTACTCCCCCACCACCGAAATCTCTCAGCTCTATCATCAAATCACAAATACAACCGACCCTTTACTGAACTTTGCCGACCGCTATTGCGAGATCACAGATGACAGTGAGGATTGGGATGATTTCGATCAGCAGCTGTCTACGGTTGGGGAAAAAATCGAGTTACGCTTTGAACTGGAAGATGACTTGATTGAACTGATCAGCGAAAGCCTGTCGGTTCCGCCCGGCGCATAATCACAGCGGTTTGACGCTGTGAGTCCCGACCACTGCTGCAGTCAGCCGCTCTGACTGCCAGCCTTGCTTTTGTCTGCCTGAAATTCCCGCACATCGCACAATTTTCTCAGACCATATCTTTCATGACCTCACGATGAAAAACAGCAGATAAACAAAAGGCACCCCGGAGGGTGCCTTTTTTAATCTCGGTTTGTCAGAAAGACGCGCCGGACTTAGTCTTCATCATTCAGGCCAGCATTCAGCAGTGCCGCCAGGTCCTGAGATGCCTGCTCGGCATCAACCTGAGGCTCAACCGGAGCCAGATCAGCATCACGACGACGCTGACGTTCAAGGTGATAAGAGAAACCAGTACCAGCTGGGATCAGACGACCCACGATAACGTTCTCTTTCAGACCACGCAGTTCATCACGCTTACCAGCAACAGCTGCTTCAGTCAGTACGCGAGTCGTTTCCTGGAACGACGCAGCAGAGATGAAGGACTCAGTGGCCAGAGACGCTTTGGTGATACCCAGCAGATCACGCTCGAACAGTGCAGGCTGTTTGCCATCGGCAATCAGCTGACGGTTCGCGATGTTCACGCGGGAGAATTCCACCTGCTCGCCTTCCAGGAACTCAGAGTCACCCGGAACTGTGATGGTAACCTTACGCAGCATCTGACGAACGATAGTCTCAATGTGCTTATCGTTAATCTTAACGCCTTGCAGACGGTAAACTTCCTGAACTTCGTTCACGATGTATTCCGCTACCGCGTTCACACCACGCAGACGCAGAATATCGTGCGGCGCTTCTGGACCATCGGCAATGACATCACCTTTCTCAACTTTCTCGCCTTCGAAGACGTTCAGCTGACGCCATTTAGGAATCATTTCCTCGTATGGCTGACCCTCAGATGGGGTAATGATCAGACGACGCTTACCTTTGGTCTCTTTACCGAAGGAGACTGCACCTGTGATTTCCGCCAGGATTGCAGGTTCTTTCGGCTTACGCGCTTCGAACAGGTCAGCAACGCGTGGCAGACCACCGGTGATATCTTTCGTACCGCCAGATTCCTGAGGAATACGAGACAGGGTGTCACCGATACCTACAGCCGCACCATCTTCCAACTGGACAATCGCTTTACCAGGCAGGAAGTACTGAGCCGGCATCTCGGTACCTGGGATCATGACATCGTTGCCTTTGTCATCAACCAGTTTCACCATCGGACGCATGTCTTTACCGGTACCGGTACGCTCTGCACCATCCAGGATCACGATAGAAGACAGACCAGTCAGTTCATCGGTCTGACGAGAGACAGTTACACCGTCAATCAGATCCACGAACTGCAGGTGACCTGCTACTTCAGTGATGATTGGCATGGTGTGCGGGTCCCAGTTCGCCACAACTTCACCAGCGTTAACCGCATCATTGTCGCCTTTGCTCAGCATCGAACCGTAAGGCAGCTTGTAGCTTTCCTTGGTACGACCGAACTCGTCCACAACTGTCATTTCAGCAGCACGTGAAGTGATCACCAGCTTGCCGTCGTTATTGGTTACGAACTTGGCGTTGTGCAGCTTCAGAGAACCTTTGTTCTTCACCTGAATGCTGTTTTCTGCCGCAGCACGCGATGCCGCACCACCGATGTGGAACGTACGCATCGTCAGCTGTGTACCCGGTTCACCGATTGACTGTGCAGCAACAACACCAACCGCTTCACCCTGGTTCACCAGATGACCACGAGCCAGGTCACGACCGTAACAGTTACGGCAAGCACCAAAGTCGTTTTCACAGGTCACAACAGAACGTACTTTCACCTGGTCGACAGAGTTTTCTTCCAGGATGTCACACCATTTCTCATCGAGCATGGTGTTACGCTGAACCAGAACTTCTTCCGTACCTGGTTTCAGGACGTCTTCAGCTACCACACGACCCAGTACGCGATCACGCAGTGGTTCTTTCACGTCACCACCTTCGATCAGTGGCATCATGGTCATACCTGCGTGTGTACCACAGTCGTCTGCAGTGATCACAACGTCCTGTGCCACGTCTACCAGACGACGAGTCAGGTAACCGGAGTTCGCTGTTTTCAGAGCCGTATCCGCCAGACCTTTACGCGCACCGTGGGTTGAGATGAAGTACTGGAGTACGTTCAGACCTTCACGGAAGTTCGCGGTGATTGGCGTTTCGATGATCGAGCCATCTGGCTTCGCCATCAGACCACGCATACCTGCCAGCTGACGGATCTGAGCGGCAGAACCACGCGCACCTGAATCGGCCATCATGTATACGCTGTTGAACGATTTCTGTTGCTCTTCTTCACCGTCACGGTTAATCACGGTGTCGAATGACAGATTATCCATCATCGCTTTTGCAACCTGCTCGTTCGCGGTTGCCCAGATATCGATCACTTTGTTGTATCGTTCGCCGGCTGTTACCAGACCTGACTGGAACTGTTCCTGAATCTCAGCAACTTCAGCTTCCGCTTCGGCGATCTTGGTGTACTTCGCTTCTGGTACAACCATATCGTCGATACCAACAGATACACCAGACAGGGCCGCGTATGCGAAACCTGTGTACATGATCTGGTCAGCAAAGATAACGGTCTGCTTCATACCCAGTTCACGGTAACAGGTGTTCAGCAGGTTCGAAATTTGCTTCTTACCCAGCGCTTCGCTGTTTACCAGACTGTACGGCAGGCCTTTCGGCACGATTTGCCACAGCATGGCACGACCAACAGTGGTGTCCACCAGCTGGGTGTTTTTCACCAGCTCACCTTGCTCGTTTTTCACGTGCTCAGTGATACGGACTTTCACGCGGGCATGCAGTTCGGCGTTGCCGGTACGGTAAGCCTTCTCTGCTTCAGCAGAGCCAGCCAGGTACATGCCTTCGCCTTTCGCGTTGATCTTGTCACGGGTCATGTAGTACAGACCCAGTACAACGTCCTGAGACGGTACGATGATTGGATCACCGGATGCTGGCGACAGAATGTTGTTCGTCGACATCATCAGCGCACGCGCTTCCAGCTGGGCTTCCAGCGTCAGCGGTACGTGAACAGCCATCTGGTCACCATCGAAGTCGGCGTTATAGGCCGCACAGACCAGCGGGTGCAGCTGGATCGCTTTACCTTCGATCAGTACTGGTTCGAATGCCTGAATACCCAGACGGTGCAGTGTTGGTGCACGGTTCAGCATAACCGGGTGTTCGCGGATCACTTCGTCCAGGATATCCCAAACGACAGCTTCTTCGCGCTCAACCATCTTCTTGGCAGCTTTGATGGTGGTCGCCAGACCACGAGTTTCCAGCTTGCCGTAGATGAACGGTTTGAACAGCTCCAGCGCCATTTTCTTCGGCAGACCACACTGGTGCAGACGCAGGTATGGACCTACGGTAATGACCGAACGTCCTGAGTAGTCAACACGCTTACCCAGCAGGTTCTGACGGAAACGACCCTGCTTACCTTTGATCATGTCAGCCAGAGATTTCAGCGGACGCTTGTTCGAACCAGTGATGGCGCGACCACGACGGCCGTTGTCCAGCAGCGCATCCACAGACTCCTGCAGCATACGTTTTTCGTTACGTACGATGATGTCTGGGGCAGCCAGATCCAGCAGACGCTTCAGACGGTTGTTTCGGTTGATCACACGACGGTAAAGGTCGTTCAGATCAGAAGTCGCGAAACGACCACCGTCCAGCGGTACCAGCGGACGCAGATCCGGTGGCAATACTGGCAGTACAGACAGGATCATCCACTCTGGGTTGTTACCGGATTGTACGAATGCCTCAACCAGCTTCAGACGCTTGGTCAGCTTCTTGCGCTTGGTTTCAGAGTTGGTTTCTTCCAGCTCTTCGCGCATCAGTTCGATTTCAGCATTCAGATCCATGTTGGCCAGCAGTGCTTTCACTGCTTCCGCGCCCATGCGCGCGTCGAACTCATCGCCCCACTCTTCCAGCGCGTCCAGATACTGTTCTTCTGACAGCAGCTGGCTACGCTCAAGATTGGTCATGCCTGGTTCGATAACCACATAAGATTCAAAGTAAAGCACACGCTCGATATCACGCAGCGGCATGTCCATCAACAGACCGATACGGGATGGCAGTGATTTCAGGAACCAGATGTGGGCAACAGGTGAAGCCAGCTCAATGTGACCCATACGCTCACGGCGTACTTTGGTCTGAGTAACTTCTACACCACATTTTTCACAGATCACGCCACGGTGCTTCAGGCGCTTATATTTACCACAAAGACATTCATAGTCTTTGACCGGGCCAAAGATACGTGCACAGAACAGACCGTCACGCTCAGGCTTAAAGGTACGGTAGTTAATGGTTTCTGGCTTTTTCACTTCACCGAAAGACCATGAACGAATCATGTCAGGTGAAGCAAGACCGATTTTGATCGCATCAAATTCTTCGGTCTTGTGCTGTGCTTTCAGAAACTTAAGTAAGTCTTTCACATTCGGCTCCTGTGAGGAGTTGACCCATAAAGGCGCCGGGGCGGCGGCGCCTTCATATTGATACCGGATTCAAGAGTCCCTGACGAAGTCAGGATTACTCGTCTTCCAGCTCGATGTTGATACCCAACGAGCGGATCTCTTTCAACAGTACGTTGAAGGACTCCGGCATACCTGGTTCCATACGGTGATCGCCATCGACGATGTTCTTATACATCTTCGTACGGCCATTCACGTCATCCGATTTGACAGTCAGCATTTCCTGCAGCGTATAAGCGGCACCATAAGCTTCCAGTGCCCACACTTCCATCTCACCGAAGCGCTGACCACCGAACTGAGCTTTACCACCCAGTGGCTGCTGAGTAACCAGACTGTACGAACCAGTAGAACGCGCGTGCATCTTGTCGTCTACCAGGTGGTTCAGTTTCAGCATATACATGTAACCTACGGTTACAGGACGCTCAAACTGCTCACCGGTACGGCCGTCAAACAAAGTCAGCTGTCCGGATTCTGGGAGATCACCCAGTTTCAGCAGCTCTTTGATTGAAGACTCTGGCGCACCGTCAAAGACAGGTGTCGCGATTGGCAGACCACCACGCAGGTTCTCAATCAGGGTACGAACTTCTTCATCAGTCATGGACGCAATGTCCACATTCTGACGGGTATCGCCCAGATCATAAACCTTCTGCAGGAACTCGCGGAACTTGTGCAGTTCCTGCTGTTCTTTCAGCATCTGGTTGATCTTGTCACCGATACCTTTCGCTGCCAGACCCAAGTGAGTTTCCAGAATCTGACCGATGTTCATACGCGAAGGTACACCCAGCGGGTTCAGTACGATATCGACAGTTTGGCCTTTCTCATCGTAAGGCATGTCTTCAACCGGACAGATCTTCGAGATAACACCCTTGTTACCGTGACGACCGGCCATCTTATCACCAGGCTGGATGCGACGCTTCACGGCCAGGTAGACCTTGACGATCTTCAGGACGCCAGGTGCCAGATCATCACCTTGGGTGATCTTACGGCGCTTGGTTTCGAACTTCTTATCGAACTCAGCTTTCAGCTCGTCGTACTGCTCTGCCAACTGCTCCAGCTGGTTTTGCAGAGACTCGTCATCCAATGTCTGAGAGAACAGCTTCTCACGGTCCATTGAAGACACGCGCGCGTCATCATAACCGGCAGACAGCAGCAAAGTACGGACACGAGCCAGCAAACCACCTTCCAGGATCTGGAATTCTTCGGTGATGTCTTTCTTCGCTTCTTTCAGCTGCATCTCTTCAATTTCGAGTGCACGCTTGTCCTTCTCTACGCCATCACGTGTGAAGACCTGAACGTCAATGATGGTACCAGACACAGAGTTCGGTACACGCAGTGACGAATCTTTCACGTCAGAGGCTTTTTCACCGAAGATTGCACGCAGCAGTTTCTCTTCCGGCGTCAGCTGAGTTTCACCTTTCGGTGTTACCTTACCAACCAGAATGTCGCCACCCTTCACTTCCGCACCGATATACACGATACCGGACTCGTCCAGTTTGGACAGGGCCGCTTCACCCACGTTCGGGATGTCTGCTGTGATTTCTTCAGCACCCAGCTTGGTATCACGCGCCACACAGGACAGTTCCTGAATGTGGATAGTCGTCAGGCGATCTTCCTGAACAACGCGCTCAGACACCAGGATGGAGTCCTCGAAGTTGTAACCGTTCCAAGGCATGAACGCGATACGCATGTTCTGGCCCAGAGCCAGTTCACCCAGGTCCGTTGAAGGACCGTCTGCCAGCACGTCACCACGTGCAACAGGTTCACCCGGCATCACAGTCGGACGCTGGTTGATACAAGTGTTCTGGTTAGAACGGGTGTATTTCGTCAGGTTGTAAATATCGATACCGGCTTCGCCTGGTACCAGCTCGTCTTCGTTGACCTTAATCACGATACGAGATGCATCTACGGACTGAACCATACCGCCACGTTTAGCAACCGCAGTTACACCGGAGTCAACTGCTACTGCACGCTCGATCCCTGTACCAACCAGCGGCTTGTCTGCACGCAGTGTCGGTACAGCCTGACGTTGCATGTTCGCACCCATCAGGGCACGGTTCGCATCGTCGTGCTCCAGGAATGGGATCAGGGACGCCGCCACAGATACCACCTGGTTGGTTGCAACGTCCATGTACTGGACGTGGTCACGTGGGTGAAGACCTGATTCACCTTTGTGACGGGCAGTGATCAGCTCATCTGCGAAGCTACCATTCTCTTCCAGAACGGCGTTCGCCTGAGCGATGACAAACTGACCTTCTTCAATCGCTGACAGGTAATCGATCTGGTCGGTTACCTTGCCGTCAACCACTTTACGGTATGGAGTTTCCAGGAAACCGTATGGGTTACAACGGGCAAACACAGACAGCGAGTTGATCAGACCGATGTTCGGACCTTCAGGGGTCTCAATCGGACACAGACGACCATAGTGCGTTGCGTGAACGTCTCGAACCTCAAAGCCCGCACGTTCGCGAGTCAGACCGCCTGGACCCAGAGCAGAAATACGACGCTTGTGCGTAACTTCTGACAGCGGGTTGTTCTGATCCATAAACTGAGACAGCTGAGAAGAGCCGAAGAACTCTTTCACTGCCGCTGAAATTGGCTTGGCGTTGATCAGATCCTGAGGCATCACAGCATCCAGATCACCCAGACTCAAGCGTTCTTTCACTGCACGTTCAACACGGACCAGACCGACGCGGAACTGGTTTTCAGCCATTTCGCCGACACTACGGATACGACGGTTACCCAGGTGGTCGATATCATCAACTTCACCTTTACCGTTCCGGATGTCGATCAGCTTGCGCATCACTTCGATGATGTCATCATGATCCAACGTACCCGGACCTGTCGTCTCTTCACGAATCAGAGAGCTGTTGAACTTCATCCGGCCAACCGCAGACAGATCGTAACGATCTTCTGAGAAGAACAGACTTTCGAACAGCTGCTCAGCCGCTTCGCGCGTTGGTGGCTCACCAGGGCGCATCATGCGGTAGATTTCAACCAGAGCACTCAGACGGTCAGTCGTGCTGTCGATACGCAGGGTATCAGACATGTACGGACCGTAGTCCAGGTCGTTCGTAAACAGCACCTGAATGGCTTTATGACCAGCTTGAGACAGCTTAGCCAGCGATTCCAGGCTCAGTTCCTGGTTCGCTTCCGCGATCAGTTCACCGGTCTCTTCGTTGACATAGTCACGCGCGGCAACTTTACCGACGATGTACTCAACAGGGACTTCGATGTGGTCGATGTTGTCTTTCTGCAGCTGACGAATGTGACGCGCAGTAATACGGCGGCCCTTCTCTACATACACAGTGCCGTTCGCTTCGATATCGAAGCTTGCGGTTTCACCACGCAGACGATCAGGTACCAATTCCATAACCAGAGACTTGCCCTGCACTTCGAAATTGATCTTCTCAAAGAATAGGTCAAGGATTTGCTCAGTGGTATAACCCAGCGCACGCAGGATGATAGACGCAGGCAACTTACGACGACGGTCGATACGAACGTAGACGTTATCCTTCGGATCAAATTCGAAATCCAACCATGAACCACGGTATGGAATGATGCGTGCGTTATACAGCACTTTACCTGAGGAATGGGTTTTACCCTTATCGCTGTCGAAGAAGACACCCGGGCTACGGTGCAGCTGGGATACGATAACCCTCTCGGTACCGTTAATAACGAATGTACCGTTATCTGTCATGAGCGGAATTTCGCCCATGTAAACTTCTTGTTCTTTGATGTCTTTGACGGTGCCAGCCGGTGCATCCTTGTCATACATCACAAGGCGCAGTTTCACACGCAGTGGTGCAGAATACGTTACACCGCGGATCTGACATTCTTTAACATCGAACACCGGCTCACCGAGACGATAGCTAACGTATTGCAGCTCGGAATTGCCGTTATAGCTCTGAATTGGGAAAACAGAACGAAAGGCAGCTTCTAGACCGTAATGCCCTTCCGGATCCTGCTCGATGAACTTATCAAAAGACTCAAGCTGGATCGACAGCAAGTAAGGTACATCCAATACTTGTGGACGCTTACCAAAATCCTTACGGATACGCTTTTTCTCGGTATAAGAGTAAACCATAGGTTCCTCAGATCGCTGATAAGTGATCCTAACTACCTCTAGTAAGAGGCAGTGACTAATAACATTGTTTGTCGCAGGACAGCACTGGATTACAGGCTGTAAATACGCATGGGAAATGGTTGCAAAACAATGTGAAAAACACCACTACCCTACAGCGCAAAAGGGCCGGTGGCTTTTTAGCCACCAGCCCATAGCCATAAAGGCTAAGAAATTAAGTAATAATTACTTGATTTCAACAGAAGCACCAGCTTCTTCCAGCTGAGCTTTCAGAGCTTCAGCTTCAGCTTTCTCAACGCCTTCTTTCAGAGGTGCTGGAGCGCCGTCAACCAGAGCTTTCGCTTCTTTCAGGCCCAGACCAGTTGCGCCACGTACTGCTTTGATTACAGCAACTTTGTTAGCGCCAGCAGCAGTCAGAATTACGTTGAATTCAGTTTGCTCTTCAGCAGCAGCTTCAGCAGCGCCACCAGCAACAACTGCTGCAGCAGCAGTAACGCCGAACTTCTCTTCCATAGCTTCGATCAGTTCAACAACTTGCATTACAGACATTTCTGCAACTGCGTCTAGGATTTGCTCGTTAGTGATAGACATAACAATTCTCTTTTAAAGTCAACAATTAGTTTAAATAGCAACCAATGAAAAGCCAAACTTATTAAGCGGCTTCTTTTTGATCGCGAATAGCTGCAATAGTGCGAACCAGCTTGCCAGCAGAAGCTTCTTTCATGCACATCATCAGACGTGCGATCGCTTCGTCGTAAGTTGGCAGTTTCGCCAGAACGTCTGCATCAGTCAGTACGCCTTCGAATGCAGCAGCTTTGATCTCGAAGTCTTTGTTCTCTTTAGCGAAGTCTTTGAACAGACGCGCTGCAGCACCTGGGTGCTCGTTAGAGAAAGCCAGCAGAGTAGGACCTACGAAAGTGTCAGTCAGACACTCGTAGTTAGTACCTACTACTGCACGACGAGCCAGAGTGTTACGAACAACACGTACGTAAACGCCCGCTTCACGCGCTTGCTTACGCAGAGTCGTCATAGCACCCACGGACACGCCGCGAGAATCAGCAACAACTGCAGACAGGGCACCGCTGGCAGCTTCGTTGACTTCAGCAACAATTGCTTTTTTGTCTTGAAGGTTTAAAGCCATTGGACTTGCTCCTGGATTGTGTTTACCCACTCACTGCAAAATTGCAGGAGAGTTTGTACGGCGCAGATCCAAGAAAGACAATACATCAATCATGTTCCTGGCACCGTCTACGTAGGTTAAAGTATTAAGTTCTGAGAACACCTACGGTCTTGGACGAAGACCCCGGCAGAAAATCTGCCCGGATCTTAGCCATAAATTCGAAACGCAGGATTATACATAATCCCAGCGATTCTGCAAATATTAAGCGTTAGCGTCCAGAGAGTTCTGGTCTAGCGCAACACCCGCACCCATAGTGGTTGAGATGCTAACTTTCTTGATGAAAGTACCTTTTGCAGAAGCAGGCTTCGCTTTTTTCAGCGCAACCAGCAGAGATTCCAGGTTTTCTTTCAGTTTGTCAGCGTCAAAATCAACCTTACCAATTGTGGTGTGGATGATACCGTTCTTGTCGTTACGGTAACGAACCTGACCTGCCTTCGCGTTCTTAACCGCTTCAGCAACGTTCGGAGTTACAGTACCAACTTTCGGGTTTGGCATCAGGCCACGAGGACCCAGGATAGTACCCAGCTGACCAACAACGCGCATTGCGTCTGGAGAAGCGATAACGACGTCAAAGTTCATTTCGCCTTTCTTCACTTGTTCAGCCAGATCTTCCATACCAACCAGATCTGCACCAGCTTCTTTCGCTGCTTCAGCGTTCGCACCTTGAGTGAAAACCGCTACGCGGATGTCACGGCCAGTACCGTGTGGCAGTACAGTAGCGCCACGAACGTTTTGGTCAGATTTACGAGCATCGATGCCCAGGTTTACTGCAACGTCAACGCTTTCTACGAATTTAGCAGTAGCCAGTTCTTTCAGCAGAGCAACAGCTTCGTTGATGTCGTACTCGCGAGTAGCGTCAACTTTCTCACGGATTACGCGCATACGCTTAGTTAGTTTTGCCATTCTCTTAACCCTCTACTACCAGACCCATCGAACGGGCAGTACCCGCGATAGAGCGCTTCAATGCTTCGATGTCGGCACCAGTCATGTCTGCAGCTTTAGTTTCTGCAATTTCCTGGATCTGAGCTTCAGTCACTTTACCCACTTTTTCAGTGTTAGGACGGCCAGAACCAGACTTGATACCAGCAGCTTTCTTCAGCAGAACAGCAGCAGGTGGAGTCTTGGTGATGAAAGTGAAAGAACGGTCACTGTAAACAGTGATTACAACTGGAGTCGGCAGACCTTTTTCCAGAGAATCAGTTTTTGCGTTGAACGCTTTACAGAATTCCATGATGTTCACACCGTGCTGACCCAGAGCCGGACCAACTGGTGGAGAAGGGTTTGCCATACCAGCTGCAACTTGCAGCTTGATGTAAGCTTCTACTTTTTTAGCCATTACTAAATTACCTTAATTTGGGTTCGAACGTCTGCTTTCTGCAAACAGACTCCCCGTCTAACGAAAGGGCGCGAAATTATAGTCCAATTCCGCGCCCCTGACAATAATGCTTGATTATTTATTGGTCAGTTTTTTTCTACCTGACCAAACTCCAGCTCAACTGGTGTCGCACGGCCGAAGATAGAAACCGACACTTTCAGGCGGCTCTTGTCGTAATCGACTTCTTCAACCACACCGTTAAAGTCAGCAAACGGACCGTCAGTCACACGAACCACTTCACCAGGCTCAAATACTGTCTTGTGAACTGGCGATTCACTCGCCTGCTGCAGACGATTCAGAATCGCAGCAGCTTCTTTATCGGAAATTGGTGCAGGTCGATCAGATGTTCCGCCAATGAACCCCATCACACGAGGAATACTACGTACCAGATGCCAGGTTTCATCGTTCATCACCATTTGCACAAGGACGTACCCTGGGAAGAACTTGCGCTCGCTTTTACGGCGCTGGCCAGCACGCATTTCCACTACTTCTTCAGTCGGTACCAGGACCTCATCAAAGTAATCTTCCATGCCATGCATCTTGATATGTTCACGTAGTGACTGTGCAACACGACCTTCAAAACCAGAGAAGGCTTGCACAACATACCATCGTTTTTTAGGAGCTTCGCTCATGAACTCTTACCTCTATACACCGGTAACCAGGCGGACCAAACGGACCATGATGCCGTCGATGCCCCACAGGGCTAACGCCATAATGACAGTGACAGCTAAAACGATAAAGGTTGTCTGCGTAGCTTCCTGACGAGTTGGCCACACTACCTTGCGGACTTCCATACGCGATTCACGAGCAAAAGTGATCGCCGCTTTACCTTTCGCAGTAAGCGCCGCAATACCACCAGCTATGGCTACCAGAACCACAACTGCAGTTGCGCGCAACGCTACATTTACTACATCACTGTACAGGTAATTACCAACCACCGCTGCTGCCAGTAGGGCAAATACAACAACCCATTTCAGGCCATCCATATTACTAGAGCTGCTTTGGTTTTCGGCATTCGCTTTCATACAACCAACCTGTAACTTGTCTCAATATAGACGAAAATAACCTCGCAGGTGGCGAGGCTTTCTAAGGATTAAGTAAATCCCTTCGTAACGCCCGGATTCATTAACGCACTTTTTACTCGGCACACTGACCAAAAAATACGCTAGTCTGAAGCGGAACGTAGAAAAAGGGCATCAAATGATGCCCTTTTTCGTGCCTTGTCGTCAAATATTATTCAACGATCTTAGCAACAACACCAGCACCAACGGTACGGCCACCTTCACGGATTGCGAAGCGCAGACCTTCGTCCATTGCGATAGGTGCGATCAGAGTAACAACCATCTTGATGTTGTCACCTGGCATGACCATCTCAACGCCTTCTGGCAGTTCGATAGTACCGGTCACGTCAGTTGTACGGAAGTAGAACTGTGGACGGTAGCCTTTGAAGAACGGAGTATGACGGCCGCCTTCGTCTTTAGACAGAACGTATACTTCTGACTCGAAAGTTGTGTGCGGAGTGATTGAACCAGGCTTAGCCAGAACTTGACCACGCTCAACTTCGTCACGCTTAGTACCACGCAGCAGAACACCAACGTTCTCACCAGCACGGCCTTCGTCCAGAAGCTTACGGAACATCTCAACACCAGTACAAGTTGTAGTGGTGGTGTCTTTGATACCTACGATAGCAACTTCGTCACCGACGCGTACGATACCTTGCTCAACACGACCAGTTACAACAGTACCACGGCCCTGGATTGAGAATACGTCTTCGATTGGCAGGATGAACGGCTTGTCGATAGCACGCTCTGGCTCTGGGATGTAAGAATCCAGTGCTTCAGCCAGCTCAACGATTTTCTCTTCCCACTGAGCTTCGCCATTCAGCGCGCCCAGAGCAGAACCCATGATGACTGGGCAGTCGTCGCCTGGGAAGTCGTACTCAGACAGAAGTTCACGAACTTCCATCTCAACCAGCTCCAGCAGCTCTTCGTCATCAACCATGTCGCACTTGTTCATGAACACGATGATGTAAGGGATACCAACCTGACGACCCAGCAGGATGTGCTCACGAGTCTGTGGCATTGGGCCATCAGTCGCAGCAACAACAAGGATACCACCGTCCATCTGAGCAGCACCGGTGATCATGTTTTTCACGTAGTCGGCGTGTCCTGGGCAGTCAACGTGCGCGTAGTGGCGAGTCGGAGTATCGTACTCTACGTGAGAAGTAGAGATTGTGATACCACGCTCACGCTCTTCTGGCGCGTTATCGATAGATGCGAAGTCACGCGCTGAACCGCCGTATTTTTTAGACAGTACAGTACAGATTGCAGCAGTCAGAGTAGTTTTACCGTGGTCAACGTGGCCGATAGTACCAACGTTAACGTGCGGTTTCGTACGTTCAAATTTTTCTTTAGACATGGGTAGTCCCTCTAGGCACGGTATTTAGGTGGTATAACGACCACACAACCAATCATGGGTTTTGTAGAGTATATATCAAAAGAATTGAAGTGCTTTGGAGAGAGAGTGGTGCTGATAGGCGGATTTGAACCGCCGACCTCACCCTTACCAAGGGTGCGCTCTACCAACTGAGCTATATCAGCACACGAGAAATGTGGAGCGGGCAGCGGGAATCGAACCCGCATCATCAGCTTGGAAGGCTGAGGTAATAGCCATTATACGATGCCCGCAAACTCGTAACTCGTAGAGCTATTCAACCATTTGAATATGGTGGAGGGAGAAGGATTCGAACCTTCGAAGGCGGAGCCGTCAGATTTACAGTCTGATCCCTTTGGCCACTCGGGAATCCCTCCAAATTTTGGTGCCGACTACCGGAATCGAACTGGTGACCTACTGATTACAAGTCAGTTGCTCTACCTACTGAGCTAAGTCGGCGTAAGTGCTGCGCATTCTATGCGATGGATTTGGGGCTTGCAATAGGAAAACACAAAAAAAATTAGATTGATGCGCCTTATGCGCATTTATTAACCAAACATCGGCAAGTGTGTACAGATTTCATCATCGGAACAAAAGATGTCCTCTTTCCCTTCGTCAATTGATCCTGTATTGTCCCATTCCCTGTGAATGAGATTTTGGTTACAAAATGAACGAGATCCTAACACCTTACCTCTCCTTTGACCGGCAGGCATGGGCTGAATTACGCAAGTCGGTTACCATGACACTGAACGAATCGGATCTCGAAAATCTTCGCGGGATAAACGAGCACCTTTCCATGGATGAAGTTCGGGATATCTACCTGCCATTATCTCGTTTGCTGAATCTGTATGTCGGTGCGCGTAAAGGCCGTAATCGTGTGTTAGAAGAATTTCTTTCACAGCCCAAACCCACAACTGTCCCTTATATCATCGGCATTGCTGGCAGTGTCGCTGTCGGGAAAAGCACAACGGCCCGTTTGCTGAAAGCCCTGCTCACCCGGTGGCCGGAACATCCTAAAGTCGAGCTCATCACAACCGACGGTTTCCTTTATCCGAATCATGTTCTGCTGGAAAAAAACCTGATGAAGAAGAAAGGATTTCCGCAGTCCTATGATATTCGTCGCCTGGTAGAGTTTCTGACCGAAGTAAAATCCGGCAAACCCCGCGTAGAGGCGCCCGTTTATTCCCACCTGACTTATGACATTACCGATGAAATCAAAGTGGTGGAACAGCCGGATATCCTCATCATTGAAGGACTCAATGTATTACAAAGCGGTATGGACTACCCGCATGAACCACATCGGGTCTTTATTTCTGATTTACTCGACTTCTCGATTTATGTCGATGCAGAGCCGGACCTGCTGCAAACCTGGTACATTGAGCGGTTCTTGAAATTCCGCAAGGGCGCCTTCCAGGATCCCTCTTCTTATTTCAATCACTACACAAAACTGAGCGAATCAGAAGCGATTAAAACTGCCACCAATATCTGGCAGGAAATCAACGGGAAAAACCTCAAGGAAAATATCCTGCCGACCCGTGAACGGGCCAGCCTGATCCTGCAAAAAGGATCAAATCATGCAGTACAGACCATCAAGCTCAGAAAATAGCGAATCCAGTCAAGACCAGCACTTTAAACACTGGTCTTGCATTTAATCACCTTTACGCAGTGAGATCTCCCCACCCAGATAAGGGACCAGCCCCTGTTCAGTTTCTAGCAGTAAGGCACCCTGAGGGTTGATTCCGCGGGCAATTCCCCGAATCACCTTTTCTCCCATCAGTAATTTGACTGGCCGGCCAAGAAAGTTGTCATACTGATCCCACTCATCAACAAAACCAGCCATCCCAACGTCTTCATAACGCTGCAATGTTTCGGTCATTTCGGCAATAATGGCTGCGGCCAGCTGATTGCGGTCAGGCATGGGTTGGCATGCTTCAGCCAGATTCGCCCATGGCTGACCGACAGTTTCCGGATCCGTATTGGTCATGGTCAGATTCAGCCCCATCCCAATCACCAGATGAGCCGCATCGCCTGCTTTCCCGCTCATTTCAACGAGAATCCCAGCCAGCTTTTTATCCTGATAATAAAGGTCATTGGGCCATTTGACTTTGATGTCTTTCGCGCCCAGTTTCTGAAGGGTTTTCGTTACCGCCAGCCCAACCACAAGGCTTAACCCCATTGCGGCTGCAACCCCGGCATCCAGCCGCCAGTACATAGAAAAGTAAAGGTTACTGCCAAATGGAGATAACCACTGTCTTCCACGCCGGCCCCTGCCTGCCTGCTGATATTCAGCCAGACAAACGGCGCCCTTGGGCAACTGTCCGATCCGATCCAGCATGTACTGGTTCGTCGAATCAATCACGGGAACCAATGACAGCGACGGGCAGTCGACCTGAGCAAGAATGGCCGTTTCATCCAGCAGCTCAAATCCGGCCGCTAAACGATAACCCTTGCCCTGAACCCGGTGGACATCCAGTCCCCATTCCTGAATCACCTTAATATGTTTACTGATCGCCGCACGCGAGATCCCCATCACTTCCCCGAGCGCCTCTCCGGAGTGGAATTGCCCGTCCGCAAGTGTGCGGATCAGGGCCAGCTTAGTCGCATGCTCTTTCATGGCATCACCTCATCCAATGTGGTTTCCCCGTTGGCAGCCATAAAGCGCACCTCGTGTTCCAGCCGGACTCCAAATTTATGAGCCACGGTATCCACAATATGCCGGGCCAGCCGGAGTACATCCTCAGAGGTTGCATGACCGGTGTTCACAATCACCAGGGCTTGCTCTTGATGAACAGCGGCGCCGCCAATCTGATACCCCTTTAAATCACACTGGTCAATCAGCCATCCTGCTGCCAGCTTGTAATGCCCTTGCTGAGCCGGGTAGCTCGGTAATCCGGGAAATGCCGCAGAGAGTTGCTGATACATCTCCTGACTGACAACCGGGTTCTTAAAGAAGCTGCCCGCATTACCCAATTGCGCCGGATCAGGCAGCTTCGCGCGACGTACCGCGCAGACCTGTTCCAGGATGTCTCCCGCCGTGACGGTTTCGGGATCAAGAGTGGCCAGCGGGCCATAAGAGATATTCGGCTGCCAGTCCTTGCTCAATCGTATTCCGACAGCGACAATGATGTGTGTTTCCTTCAGGGCGTGCTTAAAAACCGAATCCCGATAGCCGAAGCGACATTCGTCAGCGCTGAGCCGCCGCATCTCACCATCTCGCCTGTCCATGACATCCACATATTCGCAGATGTCCTGTAATTCCACGCCATAAGCGCCAATGTTCTGAATGGGTGCAGAACCGGCACAACCCGGAATCAAAGCCAGGTTTTCAAGGCCGGGCATCCCCTGTTCCACAGTCCAGCAGACCAGCTGATGCCAGTTTTCGCCGGCACCAACATGCAGATGGTAGGCATAGTCCGTTTCAGTGACCGCCACGCCCATGATACGGTTCAGAATCACAGTCCCTTGGAAATCACTGCAGAACAACAGATTACTGCCTTGCCCGATAATCAGTGATGGCGATGAATCCAGGCACTCATTGAAAAGGATGGCCTTCAGTTCATCGACTGTTGCCACAGCGGCTATTCGGGAGGCCGACACCTGGATACCAAACGTATGTAATTGAGCCAGTGACTGGGAATGCAAAACTTCCATACCAATTTCAAACCGTCGCTTTATACTGGAGGCCGCATTCTAACTGATCCCTGGCAGTGACGCAGTTAATTCCATGACAGATTTCACGAAAACAACACTTAGCTTCCATCCTTTGGAACCGATTCGATTCCCGCTGGTCAATCGACTCTACAAGGCCCATTACCCGGCAGGGAAAGCCAAAAGAGACGAAGTCATCTGGATCGGTGAAACAGCATCAGAAATTGTCACTGTTGTCCGCTTTCAGCTGTCTGAGGATCACCAGTTATTAACCGGCATGTTGGTTTCGCCTGCGTTCCGGCAACAGGGAATTGCTCTGGCTTTACTGGCAGCCTGTCAACCGCAGTTGGCATTTATGCGCTGTTTTTGTTTTGCATTCAGCCACCTTGAGTCGCTTTATGTAAGCGCAGGATTCAGAGTTGTCTCTGAGGATGATTTACCTGCGACACTGGCCAACCGGCTTCAACGCTACCGGAGTGCAGGAAAATCACTCACACCCATGCTATACAGCCCGAATTGACCAACCTGCCTCCCAAGCTCAGCAATTGCTCCATTGTGGCCACTTTACCATCACTAAAATCTGGTATAATTGGCCTCTTAATTTTTAGATTTATCAAATAAGTCGCGGAACGAGGCGATAATGGATTCAGCTACTGCAAATAGGCAGCTCATTGATCAGCTACCGTGTATTGCGCATCAACCAGAAAATTTAGAAACACTGCTGGATGCCAGTGCTTTTCGTGAGCGCTTGCATCAGGAAATCTCGAACGCAACTCAGCGTATTTACCTGGTTGCACTCTACCTCCAGGACGACGATGCGGGTCGTGGTATCCTCAAAGCATTGTATGAAGCCAAACAAAAACGTCCTGAACTGGATATCAAAGTACTTGTCGACTGGCATCGCGCACAGCGCGGATTAATTGGCGCAGAAAAATCTGAAGGGAACGCAGCTTTTTACCGGGAGTTCTCAGCGTCATACGAACATAAAATTGAAGTATTGGGTGTACCCGTCCGCAACCGTGAAGTCTTTGGCGTACTGCATCTGAAAGGCTTCATCATTGATGATTCGGTGATCTACAGCGGCGCCAGCCTGAATGACGTCTATCTCGCTCAGCATCAGCGCTACCGCTGTGACCGCTACCATGTGCTGAAAAATGCCAGACTGGCAGACAGCATGGCTCAGTTTGTTCAGCAAACATTAGTCGACAGCCCGGCAGTCAATTGCCTGAATCAGCAAGTTCGCCCTGAAACGAAAAGCTTACGGAATGCAATTCGGGACTTACGCCAGGAACTGCAACGGGCAAGCTACTCCTTTGAGCCTGAATCCGTCAGCGAAAATCAGGTCGGGCTGACGCCAATCGTCGGCCTGGGACGACGAAAAAACAATCTCAATAAATATATCTGTACACTGATCGCCAGCGCCAAAAATGAGCTGACTATCTGTACGCCATACTTCAATTTCCCCCGCAGTGTCAGCCGTGAAGTCAAACGTGCCTTAAGACGCGGAGTGAAAATCACCTTAATTGTGGGCGATAAAACGGCCAATGACTTTTATATCCCCCCCAGTGAACCGTTCCGGACAATTGCCGGATTGCCTTATCTGTATGAGGTCAATCTGCGCAATTTTGCCAAACATAATGAAGCTGCGATTGCTCGCCGGCAGTTAGCCATTCATATCTGGAAACACGACAACAACAGTTTCCACCTGAAAGGTATCTGGGTCGACCGTCAGTACATGCTGATCACCGGTAACAATCTCAACCCGAGAGCCTGGAAGCTGGACCTTGAAAATGCCATCTTAGTGCATGACAAGCATGAGTTACTGTCTGAGCAAAAACAGCAGGAACTCAACGCAATCTTGCGACATACTCAATTAATGGGCAGTTATAAATTTATCGACAAAGTCGAAAGCTATCCTCTGCCAGTCAGACGCTTAATCAAGCGTATACGACGCCTGAAAGCAGATCATATCCTGAACCAGATCCTGTAGGGGGTTGATCATGACGATTGCAGCAATTGATGTGGATGCTCAGCAAACATTTACCCCGCTTTGTCCGGACGAATTACCCGTTCCGGGTGGGGATCAAATTGCAGCAGCGCTCAACGAACAGGCTAAATTGGCGAGTTGGCGCATCCTCACCAAGGATGCCCACCCGTCGAATGCCGTCTGGGTTGTGGAACACCACGACAAGATGCTGCAATCACTTCCGCATCCGAATGCCGATCTGACCTGGGTGAAACACGCCGTTCCCGGCACACAAGGGTTCAAAGTCATCCCAGGGCTTCCGGAGGTCACAGACTATGATCATGTCATCTGGAAAGGGATCGAGCCTGATCTTCACCCCTACGGTGCTTGCTACCACGATCTGCAGGAACAACTCAGTACGGGTCTGATCGAATGGCTCAACAGCAAAGGCGTCACTACTGTTTTAATTGGCGGACTGGCAACAGACTATTGCGTAAAGACAACTGCGCTCCAGCTCCAGGCAACAAGAGCATTTAAGGTCATTGTCAATTTGGCAGCCTGCCGTGGCATTGCCGAGGATACGGTCACTTCCAGCTGCGCTGAAATGCGTCAGGCCGGAATATTCGTAGCCGAAAACCTCTCAGAAGTGAAATCTCTCTGTTCCAATGAGACGTACATCTTGCCATAGCAAATCAGGTATCCGTTCAATCGGATACCTGGTTTTCAATCTCACCACAACCCTTCTGTAGCACTCACATATTTTCCTACGAGCCGAATTTTAAACCGCCAGCCAAGCAGTATTTACATGTCGGTCTTTCATCGCTGACTTTTATTACGGCATGCCTACAGCACAATCAACGATAACGACACGGAGTTCTTATCAGTGATGCAGAACCGAGACGACAAAAGCAAAGCACTAGTCATCCCAGTCAGGTTTTCATAGATACATTCAGAGAGTGGTGTCTGAATCAGCCTCTGATCTTAAGAGAAGCGTAATTAAACTCACAGTGAGTAGCTTCGATTGAGAGCAAGTATCAAATGATGCTCAGTTGAGCTGATGCTTATAGAAAAAGTTAAAACGCAAAAAGGCCACCCATTCGGGTGGCCTTCTTTAATAGAGCGCCTGGCGATGTCCTACTCTCACATGGGGAGACCCCACACTACCATCGGCGCTGCTGCGTTTCACGTCTGAGTTC
>NZ_BAAHZP010000015.1:0-95220 GCF_054600795.1 Photobacterium sp. R1 | reverse complement strand
TCACTCCGGTCCTCACCCTCGCCCCCGCAACACTTTTTCTACTCACCCTGACGGTGGCGGCGGTGATTTTCTGACCAGCAGATTCGATGGTAGGAATGGGATGGTGAGGTCTCGTGCTGAAATCCCGAATGTAGATTGCTAGACCTGACCTTCGCTCATAATCGCTTGGTCGACAGTTCAAGTCTGTCAGGGGCCACCAGATACAGAGAAGCCGGAACAGTGAAAACTGCTCCGGCTTTTTTCATTAAACAATTCATAGCCCTCATTTATAGTCATTTCGAGATCATATGGTTGTAGCCTCAAAACTATGTTAAAAAATTTACTGATAACCGACAAAGAAGTAACATATCCAAAACATCATTTCGGCTAACTATCATGAGTTTATTAGCAGGTATTCCAGATTTAAAATTAGATACCATAGTGCAAGAGGTTAAATATATCATTGATAAAGGGAACAATGAGAACAACCGAATAATATTTCTTTGTGGTGCAGAAAAAAGTGATAGAGAAAGCCTTCGAACATAATTAGCCTCTCCTTTAAAAAGACGAAACACCACATTTAGCCCATCATCGAAGTATCCTTTTTTCGCCACGTTATATTGAACCCAACACACTGACTTTCATAAGGATAAGACAATGATCGCGGTTCTTTTTAAAGCAACGGCTATTCACGAAAAATAAGCTCGACATTTCGATCTGGCTTAAGCATTGAAGCCACAGCTGATTCTCGCTGAAAGCTTTATTTCTGTAGAGCGCTTTCAATGCGTAGCCAGAAAATTTTCCCTCGATACCCTGCAGGGAAAACGAATCTACTCTGTTGCAATGGCAGCAGAATTTATCGCATCAATCTGATCAGAGTCAGGCTCATTTATGTTGAGGATAGAAGTCAAAGCGAGTGAGAGCGTGAGACACAATGACCGGGCATCGACTGACAATGGCTTCGATATCATTACGTAGTAACCAAGCCTCACGATCGTTCATGAATCAGCACACCCCAATATTTGTACCTGCCTACTTCATGAATACTCAGGTACTGTGCTGTGCGTCTTCTTCTTGTATTTACCACCGTTCTTTCGAAATGATTCCTGCTTTCTCTGATCTAATGAAATCTTCCTGTCAAAAATTTCTTCTCCGCTGCTGATTAACCACTGTTTGATACGAAGGGAAACCAATAACGCAACAGTTTCAGGTGCCATTTTTCTAGATTTTCTTGTCTTTATCTTGTTTTCCAACTTGATGACATCATCTTTGCTCAATTTATCATCATTGAAATCCGAGAGAGACGACTCAATTATACAGGTCGGGATTAGCCAGTAATCTTTAATAAAATGAAATGGGTGCGGAATCATATTCTCTTGAACTTGCTCGTTTTTATCGGATACACTGACTTCCGGTTCACATGTTTCAATAAAGAGATAAAAATCAGAATGCCGACACGTCAAGTGCAATGCCCCGCTCTCCACTTCGCTATCTTTTATTTTCTGTTTGTTAATTCGATGGGCTTCACGAGGTTTGATATCAAACTCACCCGTTTTGGTACACTTCACCTCAATTGAAAGTCCATTTTCGACACTTGCACAGAAATATACTTTTTTGAACTTTAAGGTGTTCGGTGAAATAAAATCCACGCCGATTTTATTGTTACACAGTTCGATGTACTTCATTCCATACAATTGGTTGTGATATGGAATATGTAAATCCACGACATCATTGTGACTGTATGGTTGTCCAACAAAACCTTTTTCGATGGACAATCTTGATTCGATAAACTTTGCTCTGACTGATGCATCGAAAACTGCCAGATGTTTCAATAGTTCAACTGCTTTAAGATCGCAGTCGAACAACAGTGTATTATCACCGCCCAACTGATTTACCTTCTTTCAAATAGCGACAGAAAGAAAATGATATACTTCTGCGCTTCACCTTCGCAATAAAAAATCCCAAAACCATTGCACACTTCGTTCTTCAAGCATGAGCCCAAGAATCAAAGTTCTGTGAAAAAAACAAGAAAGAGAATTCACTAAAAAGCAGGCATTCAATCAGAAAAATGCAGACAAAAAAGCGCCGCAGGTTTCCCCGCAGCGCTGACTTGGATGGTTTGGTTGAATCGGTTACAGGTAGTAACGCATCCCCAGAATCCACATGTCATCTTCTGGAACGTTGATATCGTTTCCTAAGTCAAACTGGTAGCCCGCGAACCCGACAAAGGTCGGCGTAAAGTTATATTCCGCCTGGAGCGCCATCTGACTGAAGATGGTGTCGTTGTTCTTGTCGTCGTCGACCGACTCGTAGTTCACACTCAGGTTGAGGCTGTTGGGTAAGGCATAGGCCAGCAGACCTTCAATCGCAATCGACTCTTCCAGCCCCTGGTTCATGTACTCGTTCATGGCATACACCACAGCAACGTACAGGCCATCCCCATAAGTCCCGTAATTGGCACTGAACATGTGCGAAACCGCCGTGTCATCAATGGCTGCCGTCTTCACATCGCCGGTGTTGTAGGCATAGTTCAGACCAAAGCCCATGATGGAATAGTTCAGCGCAATCTGGAAGCGCGCATCATATTCTGCGTCAGCACCAGCCAGTTCTTCACCGGTGGTTTTCCCTTGCCAGCCCAGGCCAAACGAGAACACACCCGCCTGATTGAAATTGTAACTATTCCGGTAGGAGATCATTCTCTCAGCCCGGGCAGTACCCAGCGGACCCTGATCGTCATACAGGAAGTCGTTCGCAAACGCGATAGGCAAATCCGCAATGCCGGCGCCATCGTAATATGGAGACCACTGCGTGCCCACTACGCCACGTCCATAAGCTTTGTGCGATACACCAATGTAACCCAGACGCGTGGAGAAGGTTTCCTCGCCGCCTTCCAGATAATTCAGTGCCCACTCGCCTTTTGCATCAGCGGTGAAGCCGTTTCCGATATCTTGTGTCGCAAGAAAGTTAATACGCGGTGAAACTTGCTGAACTTCAGTTTCACCCTCATCAGAACCGCCAAGCCCAACAGAAACATGTCCACCGATTGCAAAAGTGGTATTTGCTTCGTTATACAATTCCACTGCCAAAGCCTGCGATCCATAGAATGCAGCTGCCACTGCAATTGCCAAGTGCTTTTTATTCATATCATCTTCCATCTTTTGTTGTGTTTTTCTGCGCCGGTACTCAGCGTTATGACAATAATGTGAGCATTTGAAGCGAGCATTGATAGCGTAGTTAAGGAATTACATAAACGCATAAAATAACAACAACAAATTTATTCAAAACCTGTGTTATATCCCATTTGCGACCCAATAAACGCCAAATCATGCTTTGGGGGAATTAGCAAGCACCTTCCAAAACTTGGCATGGCGCCGTGAAATTCGGACGAACAATGGATCTATTTGGGCTGGAAAGCAGATGCAGACGAGCCCGGACGGACATCTCTTTGCTTTTTCGTTGAACGCCTGATGTTTTACGGCTGGTGTTGTTCACACGTCAGTTCAGTCACGCGTTTGATATTATCCTTCAGCCGGACCATCACAGTCTGCGCCGTGAATCCCTTCGGCTGCCAGTGCCGCATATTTCGCTTTCACAAGCGCAACATAATGACTGAGATTTTTCTGCGCATGGCTCGCAAAGTGCTGTTCGGTAAGCTCAACATCAAGGATTCGGTCTAACCGGAACTCGCGGTAGTCATGGCGCAACTGGCAAAAGGCAATCAACGTCCATTTGCCGCCCCAGTAGACCAGCCCCAGCGGTTCGACCGGACGCCGTGTCTGCCGCGATTCAACGTCCTGATAATGCAGAACAACAATATTTTTTGACTCAATCGCGGAGCGCAACCGGGCGCTGAAGACTTTCTGTTGCGGGCCGTGGTTAAAGCTTGAAACCAGATATGGTGAATGGTCGTGCTGCTGTTTCAGATGCTTCGGCAGCACGGCTTCTATTTTGGCAATCGCAGACTTTGCATTCTCGCCGAGGTGTGTATCGGTCCAGGCATCTACCATTTTGCTTCCCAGCAAAAGTGCCGTGAGTTCATCATACGTGAACATCATCGGCGGAAGCGGATAATCGGCAATGAGATAGCCGATGCCCGCTTCACCCTCAATGGGAACGCCTGAACTCTGAAGATGCTGGATATCGCGGTAAATTGTCCGTTCTGACACACTGAACCGTTCCGCCAGCGTTTTTGCCGTGATGGCCAGACGCCGCCCTTTAAGCAAATTCACCAGCTGGAACAGACGTTCTGATTTATGCACGATACCAACCCTTCATTCCATTGTATGACCTCAGCCCGTACAGGCTGATTGTGACACCACTGTATGATGCGTGATGGCCACACTTGCTTTGTCAATCAACTGGTTGAGCTGCTGACAGACCGGCACACCCGAGAATGCCTCTGTGACCGCTTTGGCATGGGCCATCGATTCCCAGTAAATGATATCGGTATATTCCTGACTCTCACTGCCTTTTGTCAACGAACGGTACAACAACCCTGGTTGTTGCAGCACCCAGGCCTGAAATGCTTCATTCGCCGTCATGAAATCGGACTCTGAAACGCCGGAAGCCAGTTTGAATTGAACGATTTCGACTACATTTTGTTGCGTCATGTGATTTCTCCTTGGTTTGATTTCAAACGCAGTAAATCACACCGCTTTGTCAGGGAGTGTCAGTAGCTTGGATCAGACAGGAAAATAGATCGCATATCCGGCATCCGGCTTGTGGCCAGATCGCCGACTTTTCAGCAGCACAAACGATTTGATTACAGTAGCGCCTGAATCTTGAAAACGCGCCAGGCATTTTGGTCAATTCAGGCGAAGCAGACAGGATGCAGCGGTTTAGCGTCGTTTCCCCAGCAGCAACAGGAATGATTTCACACCGAACAGAAAAAAGGGCACAGCGATCAGCAAAGCCCCCAGCGCCATCCCCTGATAGGCGAAACTTTCTGGCTCAGCATAATAGAAAGACTTGGTAAACATCTGATACGCAAGCAAGCAGAAATAAAAGCAACCAATCGTAGAAATGGTCGTTCCCAGTAAGCTTTTGATCTTAGACCACAGAAACTCATTATTCGAGGCGTTATTTTCAAGCATCGGACATTCTCTTCACTAAGCCTCAACAGATATAAGGCACCAGATCATTTCATGCGGAAAGCTCACGGATAACATTAAATATGCTGTGCCCTGATGTGCACTTGCTCGCATCGCCCCACAGCAGATGATGTTAAGATTTTCCGCACGTCTCCTTCCCCTGCTACCAACACGCGTCATGAATCCATCACGCTAAGATGCATGGCTATTGGAGGCGTTTTAAAGACCAACGCAGGAGCATCGCCCATGGACATCACCTCGCCGCATACAGCACTGCATCACACGCTTCACCAGCTGACGCCGGTTGACGATGAAGACTGGGCGCAACTTCTAATGCTGGCGCGCGAGGTCAGATACCGGGCCGGCGAAGCCATTTTTCATCCGGGAGACCGGACGCCGGAACTGCGCTTTATCAGTCAGGGACTGGCGTGCCACTATTACATCAAACCGGATGGTACCCGGCGGAATAAGTCCTTTCTGCAAACAGCAGATGTCGCTTCAAGCCTGTCTTCCATGCATACCGGTGAACCGGCCCGTTTTGGCTGTGAAGCCTTGCAGGACACCCTGTGTCTGTCACTACCGTTTACGGCTTTCCGGCAGCTTTGCACAGCACATCCGGTATGGCAGTCGCTCAGTCAGGCACTGCTCACCCGGCTGGCTCTGAAAAAAGAAACCCGAGAAGCAGATCTGCTACTGCTGTCACCCACAGAGCTGTACCAGCAGTTCTGCGCTCAGTATCCGGCCCTCCATCAAACACTCCCCAATTACCATATCGCCTCGTATCTGGGGATATCCGAAGTTTCGCTGTCGCGGATCCGTGCCCGGCTCGGTGTCCAGAATGCCTATCAGCGGCACATGTAAAACAAAAATCAGGCCGTTTTAACCTTTGTTAAAGTGTTTCCCGCCCGGCAGCCTTAATGTTGCTCCTGTACCTATATCAAGGCCGTGAAACGGCAACAGGAGGACACATGAAACCACAAAAACTGATCGGCAAAACCATTGTAATTTCCGGCGGCAGCTCTGGCATCGGGCTTGAGCTGGTCAAACGACTACAACCGGAAAATACGGTGATCGTGCTGGGACGGGATAAAGAAAAACTGGCACGGCTGGAAGCGCGGGGCGTGGTGACATTCAGCCTGGATATTGCCGAGAAAAATGAGCGCCATGCTTTGTTTCGCTGGCTGGATGATCATTACCCGAATTTTGATGTCCTGATCAACAACGCAGGCTGGAGCCGCCCGCACAATCTGGCAGCGCGGCAACCCGACAGCGCTGACCGTGAACCCGACCATGACGATGATCATGAAGACCGATGTGAAGATTACGAGCTGGAACTGCGCCATAATCTGGAAGCCCATATCGGCATGACCCTCAATGCCCTGCCCCGGCTGCTGCAACAACCCGGCGCCATGATCATCAATGTCACCACCGGGCTGGTGTACAACCCGAAAGCGGCTAATCCGTACTACTGTGCTGCCAAAGCCGGACTGCACAGTTTTACCCAGAGCCTGCGCGAACAGGTGAAAAATTACGACCTGCGGGTGGTGGAAGTCCTGCCGCCGCTGGTCGACACTCCTTTTCACCAGAACGGATTACCGGCTACGGTCCGGGCGATGACACCACAGTGCGTGGCCCATGAAACCATCACCGGATTACAACGGAACCACGATGAGATCCGGGTCGGCCTGTCGAAACTGGCTTATGTCCTTGGCCGGGTCACCCCCTCGGTCGGCTTTCATCTCGTCAACCGGCAGTAATACCTGACATCGCAGATACAGCCCTCTGAACTCAGTACAAACAACTGAACACAAATGAGGGCTGTCCGGAGAAAGCTTTCAGTGGCGCGCTGAATCATCCCTGATGCGCGTGCTCGTGCCACCGATCGCCATAAGGTGCACGGTAATCCGGCGTCGGGATCGACTCATGCAAATCAGCAGCAGCTTTCAGCGGCCCAATCACTGTCCGGTACGGCATCATTCCGGCCCAGACCGGCACATCCAGATCCGCCAGATCATCTTTCACATCTCCGTTGCTGATCTTCACCGACGCCTCGCTGAGCGGGATCCGTAACACCGACGTTGCAGCCAGCTCTCTGGCATTGCTCAGCCGGATTTCCTGCGTCCGCCCCGGGGCAATCTGCTCAATAAAATGATTCAGCAGGCGATCCTTCTCCAATGCATCTTCAACCGTTTCAAACTGACCATAAACCACTGCAGAGCGGTAATGCGCACTGTGGTGAAAAGCGTAACGGGCCAGCACCCAGCCGTCAAACAGGGTGAAAGTCAGACAGCTCTGCTCCGCCTTTTTGAGCGCACGGATCAGGCGGCTGTTGTTGGCACCGTGAATATAAACATGCTGATCCACTCGCCAGGCCAGCATCGGGATCACCACCGGGCCCTGTGCCTCATTCACCGCAATATGTGCGATCAGGCTTTGATCGATGATCTGATACAGTTTTTCCTGTTCAACGGCAGCTTTGTGCGACGCTTTTTTGATCGTGGTTCTTGGTGTGGTCGATAACATAACATCCCTGCATTCAGTACATTTCAGATAATACGGGCAATGTACTGCGCAACTGGCCTGATTTTCAGAGCCAGTTTCAAACAAAAGGTGGGGCCAGTTATGCGCTGACCTGAACGACTTTCACCCGGCCCCGTATCAAAAACACACTCACAACCGACACCAAAAACGCCACAGTCAGCAACACAACATTGGTGTGCACGAAGGCTTCCTGAGAGCTTGAAATCGCTGGGTTCAGCAGCTGAGATTGCCCGGCCTGCTCCAGCGAACCAGAACCCAGCTGCGTCAGGCTCGCACTCAGCAGGGAGCCATACAGCGCCACAGCCACAGCTTCGCTGCCCAAACGGAAAGTGTTCAGCAATCCGGCAGCCATACCGGTTTCATGCGGACCGACACAACCCAAAGCTTCCCCATCCACCAAACCGGCAGACATCCCCATGCCCATCCCGATCATCAGCAGCGACACAGCAATCATCCCGAAAGAATTGAGCGGCTCAACCGACACCAGCAACAACGCAGTACCCGTCAGCAGACTGCCCAGACTCAGGCACATCAGCCGGTCAGGGCTGATGCCTCTGGCGGCCAGTCTTCCGGCAATCAGCGGAAAGATAAGCACCGGCGAGGTCAGGAACAGCATTGTGAAACCCGCCTTTGAGGGCGGCATCTGCATGGCACCGGTCAGATAAGTCGGGAAGTAAGTCAGTAAAGTCACAAAGGTAAAACTCGCAGCCACAGGTACCAGTATCAGCCCTGAAAATCGGCGGTTTCTGAGCAGCGCCAAATTCAACACCGGTTGCGCTGACCGGCTGACCCTGAACACAAAAGCAGCCAGCAACAACACCGCCATCGCAGTACTCATCAGGGTTTCGAGACTGAGCCAGCCCCAGTCGGTACCCTGCGATATTGTCAGCATCATCAGCAACATCGTGCCGATAAAGAGTGCGGCCCCCGTCACATCTAACCTGCCGGTTCGCTGATTGGCTGGCAGATCCGCAGGTATATAGACACTGAGTATGAGCACGATGCATAAGACCCCGGCATGCAGTCCGAAAATCGCCTGCCAGCCCGACCATTCCAGCAATGCACCGGAGATCGTCGGTCCCAGCGTAATCCCCAGTCCAGCCGTCATACCAAAGAGTGCAAAAGCCCGGGTACGCTGGTGCCCCTCAAACACGCTGATCAGAATCGCACTGCCGCACGCGAAGATAGCAGCCCCGCCGATACCGGCCATTGCCCGGAACAGATCCAGCCACAGCACGTCCGGCGAGAACAGTGAACCGGCAGAAGCCAGCGCATAAAGGCACGCTCCGGTTATGAATGCGCGTTTCCGGCCGAGGCTGTCTGAAAGGGTGCCCCAAATCAGCGTAAAGCAGGCAAAAGTCAGGTTAAACGCATTGACCACCCACTGAAGACGGGTGGAGTCGGCCTGCAAATCTGCGCTGATAAAAGGCAGTGCAACGGCCGTCCCTGAAATAGAACCGGGTACGACAAACACAGCAAGCAGCACCGCTGCCAGAATGAAGCTGGGGGGTGGGGACTTTGTCTCAATCATCTTGCGTCCTTCGAATTGACTTCGCGGTTGATATGCAGGGCAACGGTCTTCCATGACATTGTTTCCTGTTGCCACTACAATGGTTTGAGTTAAATCTTACGTACAATTATTTTCATACGTTCGAATTTTTTCGAACCTTAAAGAGAACCTTTGGCTATGTCAATGGTTTTATATTTTCATCTATTCGGAAAATGACCATGCCGGAACAGGAAAAAAGCGACAGCTGCGGGCAGGCAGCCATGTTAGACATCCTCAAAGCCCTGGCCCATCCCATCAGGCTGAAGATCATGCTTGATTTGCTTCACGACGAAGAAAATGCAGAGCGTCACTGCACTTCATTCGGGCTGACCGTCTCCAAAGCCACCCGCTCTCATCACTTCAAGATCCTGAAAGATGCCGGGCTGATCTCCCACGTTGACCGCGGAAACTGCTCTCTGGCCAAACTGCGGCGGGAAGCTTTGGAACTGGAATATCCGGGATTACTTCAATTTCTGAAACACAACGGATAACGCAGGAAAAATGATCGGCAGCCGTTAAACTGGTCTGCTCATTTTCATCTGAATCATCCGATTGTAAGGTCCGGTTATGCCTCGCCCGAATCCAGCCCCGATTGAAACCGGTGATCTCTCGATCGCCGGCGGAACCGGGACGCGTCAGGAGCGCCTGTTTCATGCGATCCGAACGAAGATTGTCCGTCATCTGTGGCCCACGGGCGGAAAACTGCCGTCCACCCGCAAGCTGGCGCAGGAACTGGCACTGAGCCGAAACACGGTGACGGCCGCCTACGAGCAGCTGGTCGCCGAAGGTTACATTGAGAGCCGTCTGGGATCCGGCTTTTATGTCACCGTCGAACTGCCGGATCATTACCTGCCCGCTTCATTATCGTCACCGGCCAGAGCACCGGTTCAGCCGACTCTGGACATCAATGCCCCGTTTGCACCGGGCGTGCCGGATCTGGCCGCCTTTCCTGCCGCCAAATGGCAAAAGCTGCTGCAGCGCCATGCCGGACGCCAAGCCCTGATGGGAAATCAGGACTTGCAGGGCTTACCCGAACTGCGCCAGGCAATATCCGACTATCTGGCTACCAGCCGTTCGGTCCACTGTGATCCCGGCCGGATCCTCATTACGTCCGGCGCCCAGCAGGCCCTCTCACTGGCCTTGATGGCCACGCTCAGCCGCGGCGATCAAATCCTGATGGAGCAGCCGGGATATACACAAATGCGCAAGATCATCGACTGGCAGGGCTACGATGACTTGCCGCTGCCGGTTCTGCCTTCACTGGGGCTGGATGTCGACGCGGTGCTGAGCAGTTCGGCCCATGCGCTCTATCTCACCCCCAGTAATCAGTACCCGATGGGAACAACGCTCAATACAGAGCAACGACTCAGACTGATTGAATGGGCGGTGCAGGGAAAGCGCTGGATCATCGAAGACGACTATGACAGTGAGTTCCAGTTTGCCCACCGTCCCTACACCAGCATGCAGGGATTAGCAGGACAGATGGGGAACGATCAGCAGATCCTCTACGCCGGTTCATTCAGTAAAGTCCTGTTCAACGGCCTGCGGCTGGGCTATCTGGTGGTTCCCGCCGAACTGATGCCACGCTGCCTGATGCTCAAAGATGCCCTGACCGGCGATACACCTGCCCTGACACAGGCTGCCCTGGCAGATTTTATTCAGGAAGGGGATCTGCTGCGTCATATCCGCAAAATGCGTCGGTTGTACAAAGAAAAGCATCAGCGGATGCTGGCCATGATTGCCCGGTATTTTGGCGACACACTGGAAGTTATCAGCCAGCCCGCCGGGTTACATCTCACCGTCAAATGGCAGCATGGGATGGATGAAATGACCTTTGTGAAGACAGCAGAAGCCGCAGGAATTGTCCTGCGGCCGCTGAGTTATTATGAACATGCACAGCCATCCGCCAGATGCTGGCAGGGGGCCGTCCTTGGCTTTGGCAATGTCTCGCTGAATGCTATCGAACCGCTGATTGCCCGTCTGGCAGACCTGTTCCATCACAACACACCGACCAGGCAACCCGACCAGACTCAGTGCAGACGATCTCCGCGATAGACAATGCGTCCGTCACGGCCGACATCCACCTGATACGGTGTGGCATGAATACCGTACTGGGTGAAAACACTGTTGTCGGTATCAAAGATCAGTGGTGCCGTCAGACCAAATTTTTCAGCAAAGGCTGACGCAATCGACGCATCAATATAATAACCGCTGATCACGCCCACCCAGCGCCGTGCGCTATCTTTCGCCACCCGTTGCTGCCACTGCGCAATCTTCTGCTCACAATCCGGGAAATGCGGCATCGGACACAAGGCATCCAGAAACACTAAAGAAACCGGCTGCTGCGCCTGACCCTGCTGCAACAGTGCTGCCAAAGAGACCGGTTGATCCGACATCGTCTGGCGCTGAAATAATGGCGCGGTATCCCCCACATGAGGAACAACATAAGGCTTTGCTTTGACCGGCGTACTTGCGGCTGCCGTCGGTGGCTGCAGTGCATCCCAGGTTTGGGCTTTTGCTTCGGCCGTTTTTCTGCCCGGCTCAAGATAGTCCAGCAAGGCTTCATTGCTGCCACTGAACACGACCTTGCCTTTCTCAATCAGGACATGGGCCGGGGTCTGCCACAAACCGAAGCCTGTCAGTAAATGCCGTCCGCGATCCAGCACAATGGGAGCCACTTGCGGGTAGTATCCCTGAAATTCCAGCAGCTGGGCCCGGGTAACATTGATCTCCGGCTGAACCCAGATCCGATCCGTACGTTTCTGAAAAGATTCCGGCAGGCTCGCCACAAACGCTTCCGGGCCTGAACCGGCATAGCTGGCCCAGATTTCGATGAACACCAGATGCGTGATACGGTTCTCGTTCAGCTGCACCGGTGTCCCGGCCAGTGTCTGTTGTTTTTCCAGCAGCGATACGGCAGGTTCAGACTGAACCAACGCCGAAAAACACAGGCTGGCCAGTACGGGTAGAGTGTATAAAATCGTCAATCGTTTCATGGTGTTGTCCTCCGAACATTCAGTGCTGTGCGACGTCTTGCTGACCCCAGCTTTCAATCAGCTGATCCAGTTGATCGGTTGCCAGAAACGTGCGGTAGGCCACCTTGCCGTTTTTATCGATCAATACATGATAAGGGGTGCCAACCACCTGATATTTCTGAGTAATTTCCCCCTTCCGATCAAAAATAGTCGGGACGCTGTAGCCTTCCTGCCGGAAAAACTGCTGAATATTTGCAACGGAATCATTCAGGCCAATATTCACGGACACCACAGCGATATCATCACCATACTGTTGTTCAATGGCATTCAGATGCGGCATTTCAGATTTGCAGTAGTTGCACCAGGTTGCCCAGAATTTGAGATACACCGGCTTCTTCCCCAGATAATCCGCGATGTTAAAGGTTTGACCCGACAGCGTTTTCGCCTGAAACACCGGCGCTGCTTCATCCAGTTCAATGGCCTGTACAGCCGGTATTGATATCGCAAGCGCGAAAGCCGCAGCCTGCATTCCTCGGTTGATCAAAACAGACATTTTCATCACATCTCCATTTAAATTGCCTGAAACAAAAAGAAAGATCCCGCTCCGGCCATCACCACAGCCATCAGCCATTTCACCCGGTTCATCCACTGGCCCGATCGGGGCATGGATGCCAACAGGCCACTGAACGTACCGGCCAGCACCAGTAAGGCACTCATTCCCAGGGCAAACACAAACATCAGCAACGCCGCCCAGTACGCATTACCGGAAGCCGCCACATACATCAGCAGCATGCCCAGCACCGGAGATGTGCAGGGAGCCATCACCAGCCCGGAACAGGCTCCGGCCACAAACGTCCCCAGTACTGGCCGCTGGCGGGATTCAGAAGAAGGCAGGTTCAGCGCCAGCCCGGGCAGGTTGATCCAGCCAAGCATCCAGGCCGCCATCGAGAAGCAGAATATTGCCACCACAATCAGGGTCAGCGGATGCGTCGCAACCGCACCGAATAACTGACCGGTTGTCGCGGCCAGGATGCCCAGCAAGGCATAGACCACAGCAAGACCCAGCACATAGCTGACTGACAGCCCCAGTGCCTGCCAGCGGCTGGTTGCCTGACTCCCGACCACAGACACAGTGATCGGCAGCATGGGATAAACACAGGGGGTCAGACTGGTCAGCAGTCCGGCGAAGAACACCGCACCGACAACCCACAACCCAAATTGCTGTTGAAACAGTGCAGCTTGAATCGCAGTTTCCATTGAGGCTCACATCCTTTGTTGGTTGGGATGCGACACTTATAAATGACTGCGTGCGGTGCGTCCTCAAATGGACCTAAAATAGCGGTAAAATCCAGATAAAATCACATTAAACCCTTATAAATCAAAAAGATGAAAACATTTCACTTCCAGTCTAATGCATTGATTTCATGCCACTTCTCCGTACAATAAGGCCCCAGAATGAACACAAGTCCGGGTACATGATGACCAGCTATCAGTTTGCTTCTTTTTCTTTCGACACCGTGACCGGACGGCTGACCAGTCACGCATCGTCAACTGAAACCGAGATCCACCTGCGACACAAAGTGTCTCAGATACTGACTTTTCTGCTGGCTCATCCGGATCAGTTGATCAGCAAAGACACGCTACTGGATGCCCTCTGGGACCACAGTGAGTACAGAGAAAATTCGCTGACCCAGAGCATCCGGGAGCTGAGAAAGGCACTGGGTGACAGCGCGCAGAATCCGAAATTTATCCGCACCTATCCCCAGCGGGGATATCAGTGGATCTGTCCGCTGAACCCGCCTGAAACTGAGACTCACACTGAAGCTGAACCAAAGCCTGAGACCGAGCAGACTTCTCCCCTGAAACACAGGGAGCGAGAGCGCAGAACGTCCCAATCCTGGTTTGTGCACTGGCCTGCCATTGTCATCAGCCTGCTGCTTGTCACAGTGCTGACAGCCGGCGGTTTTACCTGGCATCTGATGTCGGCGGCAACATCAGAACCGCACGCCGCACGCTCGTCTCATCCCCAAAACGGACTGGTGATCCTGCCGCTGATCAATGATACGGGCGATGCACAATACGACTGGATTCAGCTCGGTCTGGCCGACATGCTGGCGGCACAGCTGAGCAAAAATCAGCAGCTCACGGTGATCCCGCCCGCCATTGCCAATGCCTGGTTACTGGATGCCGGACTAAGCTGGCCAACACTGCCCGCGCAAATCCGTACCCTGCTCAGCCAGCGCGGCTTTCAGGCTGCATTGTTTGGCGCCGTCCGGCAGCACAACCACCAGCAAATACTGGAATTTCAGCTGATTTATGCTGACGGGCGGACCCAGCAGGGCAGCATGGCCTACCCGCAGCTGACCCCAGCCATCGCATCCGTCAGCCATCAACTGCAACGCCTGTTCCGTCCGGAGCATACCTCGCTTCAGCCAGAGCCATCCCCCGGCATTGCAGCACAGTCACTGGCGCAGGGACGATCCCTGCTGCAGACACAAGGGGCTCAGGCGGCCCGGAAATTCTTTGATGCCGCCCGGATCCTGGAACCCGACAACCTGTGGGCCCGGATTCAGCTGGCTGGCACCGATGTCCGCCTGGGCAAATGGCAGGAAGCACAACAGCAGCTGAACGCACTGCCTGAAGCGCGACTGCAGGAGGAACCGGCACTGTACGCAGCCCAGCGCTACTGGCTGAGTGAGATCAGCTACCGCCGGGGTGAACCGGATGCCGCCATCCTGATTGAACAGGCTGTCGCCGCTGCGGAACAGGCAAACGACCCGGCCACCCTCGTGCGTGTATATCAGTTACAAACGCAACTGGCCTGGAATCTCATGGACTGGGAAACCCATCACCAGCTCACGCAGAACCTCACCACGTTACTGGGGAAAGGGCAGGCCTTGCGTCAGGATGCTGATCAGCTGTTTTACCTCGGCCGTCCGGCCAATGTCGGGCTGGAAAAAATCCCCGGCAATGATCTGGCCGCCAATCAGGTCCGGCTGTTTAAGGCGCTGAATTTTTACCGGCAACTGGGGGATCGACCGCGTCAGGCCGCAACCTTGCTGGCCATTGCACAGAATGATCAGACGGACCTGTCGATCCGCCAATCATCTCTCAGTGAAGCTATCTCGATGTACCGTGAGCTCGGCCAGCCTTATGAATTAGCGCAGGCCCTGATTTATCAGGGGTTTTATCTGATGCAGTCCCATCAGGGCCAGTCAGCGGAAGTTTATTTCTCTGAAGCCAGGGCACTGGCTGAACAACTGGGGGCGCAGCGTTTGTTACTCGACAGTGAGTTCTACCTGGCCTTTGCGGCCATGGATCAGGGTCTGGATCTGCAGTGGCTGGGCAAACATCCGCAACAGCCTCATCAGCTGGCACGTGCCGGGCAAGCCTTTTCGCAGCTGCTGAAAAAAGATATCTCCCCTCTGTTAGAAACCAATATTGCATTATTTCAGAGCTGGATCGCCGCAGATCAAAACAAGATGCAACTGGCAATGCAGCACCTCGACCACGCAACCAGTCTGGCAAACACCCTGGATCTTCCTCTGACTCAGGGGTACATCCGCTACAGCAAGATGCGGATCCATTTGTCCCGGCACAATTACGCGGCAGTGACTGAACTGGCAACAATCCCCATCGTGACCCGGCTGGAAGCGGTCTATACGGCAAGAGCTTACTACGAACTCGGTCAGCCCGGCGAAGCCGCCCGTATCCTGGCGCTTTTCAGAGAAACGCTGCCCGAGCAATGGCAGCCTGAAGATGAACAACGTCTGAAGGACTACCAACGGGTATCGCAGGGCCAGGTCATCATCCTGTCGCCGGAACCCAAAGCCCATCTGGTGTATTGCGAGAGTGACTGGCTCTGAGGCCCCGGACGAAACAGAAGGCTCAGCCGGAACGGCTGAAGCTGATCGGAACGGTGAAGGTCAGGCGTGCGCCCTCAAGACTGGCCGGAGGCTTGGGTAAGGGTTCCGCCCGTTTGACCAGCGCCTGCGCTTCCTCATCCAGCGAACGATTTCCGCTCGACTTCACCAGTTTCACGGCCAGCACGAGGCCATTTCTGTCCATGGTAAAAGCGATCACCGGAGTGCCCTGACGCCCGAACCGTCTGGCCTGACGCGGATATTTCTTATGCTGCTCCAGATGCGCATGCAGCCTGCGTTGCCAGGTCTGTTTCTGCTGCTCGCCAAACCTGCTGAACTGGCCCCGCGCCGGTGCCGATACCACCTCGGTTTTCTCCTGCGCTTTCACTCCCGGAGGTGCACTGGCCGCCCGGGCTGCGACAGCCTGCTGTGCCGTATCGACCGGTTCTCTGGCTTCCGGCTCTTGGACCGCCGGTGATTCCGACAGAGGCTCGGCCTGGGTTTGTTCAGCCTTTGTTTGTTCAACCCTTGTTTGTTCAGCCAACGGCGGTTTCAGAGCCGCCGGTTCAGCAGACGCCGTCTCAGGGGGCACATCGGCTATCGGTTCCGGAATCGTTTCGGGTATAGCTTCAGTCAGGACTGTTGGCGACGGATTTTCCTGACTTCGAAATGGCGACGGCTTCTCCGCAACAGGAAGCGCCACGCGCTCTTTCATGGCTGTTTTTGTTGTCCGATCGTCTGTTTTCGATGCTGCGGTTTCAACACGCTTTGCCGGAGTGCGCTGTACCTGCGGTTCCGACGGCGGAAGCTCACTCTGATCCTCAGCAGGAGAAGCCAGCGGCATCATCAGTGTAATCGCCATCGGCGCGGCAGCCGGTGCCGCAGACACAGACTTGCTGGCAAACTGCCACCAATACGCCGCAACTGCGCTGCCATGGAGCAGCACGCTGATGGCGATTCCGGTCAGCAACCAGCGGCAGCTGTCATCCCACCCGCGGGGCTCACTGCCAACCCCGGTCAGCGTACTCATGAGGCCGGTCCCCTGACCTGCTCCAGACCAATCAGTGCGATCTGCAGATAACCCGCCTGCCCCAGCTGATTCATGACCGCCATCAGCTGCGCGTAAGTCAGAGACTGATCGGCACGCAAGTAAATCCGCTGTTGCTGATCCGGCAGAGCCGCTGCCAGTGCACCGGCCAGAGCCTCCAGCGCCACGGTTTTGTCTTCTCCCAGGGTCAGAGTCATATCTTTCTGAATGGTCAGATAAAATGGTTTGTCCGGCATCGGCTGCGGCTCAGCGGCAGCACTGGGCAAATCCACCGGCACACTCACCGTCGATAAGGGGGCCGCCACCATGAAGATAATCAGCAGCACCAGCATGACATCAATGAAAGGCGTGACATTGATGTCATGATTTTCGACCAGTTCGTCACTGTCATTCGGGGTCTGAAAAGCCATCTCTTACCCCGCTTTCTGCAAGGCCTGAACAGAGGTGGGGGCCATTGCCCCGGTCTGCTGCCGGTCCAGATCCCGGCTGACCAGCACCAGCAGTGCCACGGACATATCGGCCAGCAATGCTTTATAGCCCTGAATTGCCCGGGTGAAGTGGTTATAAATGACGACGGCAGGAATGGCCGCGACCAGACCGATGGCAGTCGCAAGTAAGGCTTCGGCAATGCCGGGGGCCACCACGGCCAGATTGGTGGTCTGGGTTTCCGCAATGCCGATAAAAGCATTCATAATGCCCCACACGGTGCCGAACAGGCCGACAAAAGGCGCCACCGAACCGACCGTCGCCAGTACGCCGGTGCCCCGGCTCATGCGGCGTCCGGCCGACACCTGCAGCCGCTCCAGCCTTGCCTGCACCCTTTCTTTGATCCCGCCGTCACTCGCAGTGCCACGGGCTGACAGGGTCAGCTCGTGCCGGGTCTCCTGAATCAGCGCCATCCCCGCCCCTTGACCCGATTGTGTGTTTTCAGCGCCATCCGTCAGCGTGTCCGCCGCCGTCAGTGCCCGCAACATGCGCCGGGCACGGCGGCATGCCACAGAGATCTGCAGCTGTTTGGCCACGCCAATGGACCAGGTCATCAGGGAGGCCGCCAGCAGCAGTATCATCACGGATTTCACCACCCAGTCGGCTGCCTGATACATCCCCAGCGGAGATAAGTCCGTGCCCGCATGGGTTTGCGCCCGATGCGCCGATACGGGTTGTACAGCTTCAATCAGCGCCAGGTCCGAATGTGGATCCAACGTCTGAACTTCAGCAGACCCAGCATCTGCGCCGGTTTCGGGAGGCGGCGCAGTTTCTGCCTGTGCAAAGCTCTGGCAAAACAACAGCATCCCCGCCAGAAACATGGCTGCTCGCCTGATGTGCACCGGCTTGGCTCGCCATCTAATCGTCTGATTCATATTCCTTTCCATTCTGATATTTCCCTGTTCATCAGACGTGATAAACCACGCCCGGTCAAACGCGCCTATTGTGTGCGCCGAGTACGCCTATGAGAGATACCGAACGAGCACGACAAATCCGTAATCGGATACCGGATTTTTTTCAGACTTTTTTGCTCGGGTCAGAAACGCTTTTCGATTTTCAGACTCACCTCGCTTTGATCATGGCTGTACAGCCAATCCACGTTACTGCTGACCCGGTTGTACGCCAGTGTCAGCACCGGGGTCAGATCCCAAAAACTCAGCCTGGTGAAACGGGTTTCCAGCGTGTAACTTTGTTCGTCGTCTTCTCGAGTGGCTTCCAGCAAAGCACTGTAGGCCTGATATTCACGCTGCCGGAACGAGGTGAAGAGCGCGGTCTCAACGCCGATTTCCCACGTACGCTGAACGCCAAGCCGCACGCCTTTCATGTGGTAGGCATACACAGCTTCATCCGTGCGTTTATCTGTCCAGTCCAGCCCGCCAAACAGCAGCCACTGTCCCGGCAACTGATGCCAGAACGTGGCATAGCCGGCGTACTGCCAGCCGGACTGAAAATCCAGCCCGTCCGGCAGAAACTGCAAATCTTTCGCTTCAGCTTCCAGCTTGAACGCCGTGCCCGCCGAAAACAGATACAACCCGCTCAGCTTGCCGCCCCAGGCCTGATATAGCGCATCGTTCCCTTGCATCCGGTATTCGAACAAAGGCGCGGAAAGCAACTGATAATTAGCGGTGTGATAGCTGTAACCCAGAGAGGTCAGCAGGGTATGCTCATTGTACTGCCGGTGATGAGCGTAGTTCTCACCATAAGCCAGACCGAGGAAACTGATGCCATGATGACCGTTCAGCGAGATTCGTTTATTCAGGCTCGCTTCAAATGTGGTGCCGTAAGCCGATTCGGCTTTCGGGGTTTTCCGTTCGACCAGGCACTCGCCACTCGGCATCCGAAGTAAGCAGGTATAGCTTTCTGAGGAGAGATTGAGGTTATTGTTGTAACCGGGACCGAAGGAAACTGCGCCCTGCCAGCTGTCCCGGTATGCCAGCGCCTGCGCAAAGGCATCCACCGTCTTCAGCACGCCCTGTGCTCTGGGATCATCCAACGGCAGGGATGCGCGGATTTTTTCAAACAGTCTCTGTGCGTCCCTGTTTTTCTGGTTTTCGAACAGCACCCGTGCCAGTTCGAGCTGACCCGGCAGAAAATCCGGCTGTAAACGCAACAATGCCCGGTACGAAACTTCTGCCTGGTCAAATTCACCCTCGGTTCGTGCCAGCGCGCCCTGCGCATAATGCACCAGCATCATGTCATGACCGGGCAGTGCCAGATACCGGGGCAGAAATCCGCGGACCGCAGCCCAGCGCCGGGCTTTCACCGACAGATAAATCGCCTGCCCCAGGGCATGGAGATTGTCCTCGACCTGATAAACCTGACCGTCGATGATCAGTGCTTCGGCATCATCCCGGGCCTGCTCGTCTTCCAGCAGACGTTGTTCTTTTTCCCGGGCCTGCAAGGCCGTGTTCTGCTCCAGACGGAGGTTCGTGTCCTGATCTGCCTGGGCAAGTGGTGCAAAGAATAAAAGAGAAAGGAAGGCCAGACCGGCGAATGACGACAGTCGGCGCAAATACATCATCAACATGCGTTAACCTAATGGCAGATACCCTGATGGCGTGACGACAATAAACAGGGGCCGCGAACACACAGCCCCTGCCACATTCAGCAGGGCCAGCACGCAGGCCCCGGTATCCATCGGTTACTGTTTCGTCCCGCCGAATGCGGTATCAAAGATTTTTGCACTGCCTGAAAATTGCGCAATCCCGGCCAGTGCCGCCGCATTATTGCCAAAGAAATGGCCTTTCGCTGTGCCGTTCGCTGGCCCGACGGTGGCCGTCCCGTGAAAGGCTGCCGTCGCGCTGTTGATGGTGGCATTCACACCCAGCGAATACTGGCTGTTGGCAATCGAGCCATTCAAAGTGTTGTTGCTGAAGTTGGCGGTAAATGTGCCGTTCAGATCATTGCTGCCGGAGAATTTGTTCACCCCTTTCACCGCATAGGTGGCGGTGCCGCTGGTCGGCAGCGTGGTGCCTGCGGTATCTCCCACATAATAGACCGTCCGATCAGCATCACTGCTGATATCGCTCGCCCACTCCCCGAACCAGACATCACCGGCACCGACTCTGGCAAAATTGAAATTACCCATTCCCGAATGACCGCCACCCAGCACATAAACCCCGTTTTTCACGCGGCCGTAATTTTTCAGGGCCTGAAAATCAACTTTTTGCGCCGTTGAACCCATGGATGCTGCACCAATGCCTGCACGACCTGCGACGTGAGGCCCGGCATTCAGATTCGATTCTCCTACCAGAATCTGGGTGTTGTCACTTTGGGTGCCAACAATATTGGCTTGGGCAGCACCGCTGATGCAGGCGGAAAGAACGGCAATCATCACAACAGCTTTTTTCATTTTACATATCCTTATTGAAGTTTGAGTTGGCTCATGAAGGCCCATGGCGCTGCCTTCATTGGGTATACCGAACCACGGCTTCAAACCCGTAAAACAAATTCAAATTTTCTGATCGTCAGAAATTAACCTGCAACTTCACTTTCACCGTCCGCCCCGGGGCCGGGACGCTGGAGCGTACCAATGGGTCGATGTAATAGAGATCGGTCAGGTTGGTGCCGATCACTTCCAGCGCCAGCGCATCATTGAAACGATACTGGGCATAAGCATCGAAGGTTAAGGCGTCATCCCGCGCCAATGCTTCTTCATGTTTACTGCCCGGTATGAAGACGGTGCGCAAGCCGGTTTCCATCCGGCGATCGAAAAAACGTCCGCCGATATTGAGATTCACCGAATATTCCGGAATCGCCTGATCGGCCAGATATCCCCCCTCAAACCCGGCATGGACACAGTCCGGCGTCGAACCGTTGAAATCAGACAAAATCGCCAGGCTTTCATCACAGACTTCATTTTTCAGCAGGTAAGAGAGGCTGAGATCGGAGAAGAAATCACCGTTGTCGTACCGGCTCTGGAATTCCAGTCCTTCCAGCGTTTGCTGATCGATGTTGTAAAAACGCATCATATTCCCCGACCGCTCAATCACATCTTTGGTTCTGTGATGGAAGTAAGTCAGTTTGAGATCGGCCTCATCAAAGTTCTGAACGAAAGCAACCTCATGGTTATAAGCATGTTCCGGGTCTAAGCCGGTATATGGATTATTGTTGGCGGAAAAGCCCAGCGTGCTTTCAAACATACTCGGGAAACGGACTGCCTCGGTATAGCGGTAATACATCCGGCTGGTATCCGTAAACATCACGGTAGCCGACAGTGCCGGGACCCAGGCATTTCCCTTTTTCTTTCCACCCTTGATTTGTTTGTCGTAAGCCCCGACCGGCGCTCCGCTTTCAATACAGGAGCCTTCGATATAATTCGGCTGCGACTGCTGGGCAATCAGGCAAGGGTTGTTCTCCCGGCTGTAACGGCCTTCACCGTCATGCAGCCATTCATTCCCTTCATGGTCGACTTCATAAGTCGTTGCCGTACGGGCTTTCTGATACAAAGCCGCTTCTTCTTGCGGGGTCAACGGCGGTTTCCCCAGCATCTGATTGATGAAATTCTTCAAAACAATGTCATCTGCAACAGCTGCAACATTCTGTTCAATCTCTTCCGGGGTATATTTTTCAAGGGTTTTATAAGACAGTAACATCCCCTTATCTGCAGCATGCTCTTTGGTGAACCGACTGTCTCCGGCCGCAATCCGATCCGACAAAAAGTCATCAATGGCCCAGTAATTCTTGTAACTCGCACCTGCAGTGAAACGCAGAAAATCCACTGGCTGCCACTGGAAATTGAACTGCCCTTCATACTCCTGACGACGCCCTTCCCGCGGCCAGTGACGCCAGCCATCGACCTCCCCACGGTATTCATCATCAGAGCGCAATTTATGGTACTGATATCGGCCGGACAGCGTCAGACCCAGTGTATCGGTCAGCCACATCTGATTACTGAGGTCAAAACCGATCCGACTGTCTTTGGCATTGGTCGCCGCCGTATTGCGCAGCAACGGGCTGGCTCCGGGTGTCGGATCTGCGATGTCGACCCGATTGGCAAAATTAGGAAAACCACCCGCGGTGTTGGTATCGCTGACGGTATACGTGGTCCAGAGATTGGACGTCAGATGGATATAGGGATTCTCAGGCTGCCAGGCATAGCGAATATTGTAAGCCTGGGTTTCAACATGGCTGAGCGGCCATTGCGCCATTTCTCCGTTTGCGCCGATATTACCGGAGCGGCTGGCCATGATTTCGCCATAAGTGGCATCGGTATATCGGGCACCAATTTCCAGCGTTTGCTGATCCACCAGACTGAATTTGGCTTTCAGCAGATAAGATTCCAGCTCACTCGAGGTATTAGGCACTTCATAACCGGGCCGCTGCCGCTTGGCAAGCGAGCGCGGGTCAATCCGGGTCATGAACTGTTCATCCTGAGCGGGATGATCGTAAAAATCTGCATTTCGGGTACCGCTGAAATAATTCCCTTTGTTGCGGTAAGCATAAGCCGCCAGCAGCTCATAATTTTCCTTTTTCGCTGCCAGTGCCAGCCGGTAGGCATAGTCTTCACCGGCAAACGGATTGTGTTCCTTGTCTTTGCTCATCACTTTCCAGAGCGAGGGATCACCATAGGCATACTCCGGACTATCCTGCGGAAACCCCAGCACGGTGCGGTAATCCTGACCGGTCAGCAACACCGGCTCTCTGGGCGAAATTGCATTGTTACTGCCTTCGATCACGATTTCACCGCCGAAGGTTTCACCAACTTTCAGAATATCCTCGGCGGAAATCGTATTGACCACCACAGCACCGCCGACCGAAGCATGCACATTGGGTGTCAGCGACGGACCTTTGATCACCTGGATCCCGCCCACCAGATTGGGATCGATATAGTTGCGGTTCGAAACCCCGCGATACCCACGCCAGACCGTCAGATCCTGTTCCGTTCCGTCAATCGACAACGGCACCCTGCCCGGTCCCTGTACCCCGCGAATACTGGGATCGACCCCGCCGCCGTTGCGGGCATCGCCGCTGTAGACGTTCAGCATGCCCTTGAACATATCTGCGGCATCCTTGCCTTTGTATCGCTCGATCTCATCTTTGCCGGTGTATACGGTCGACAGATCGTCGTCATAAACCGCAAACTCACCGGCTTCATCACGGGTCAGCCCGCCGGACTCGCCGTAAGAGACATTGATGGTGTCCAGAGTCATCTCATTGTCATCGGCGGTGTGCTGAAAGGAACCACCCTCCTGCAGCATCAACTCATCACGTGCAGCATCGGGGTCCCCGACGGAAGTTTCAGAGGGTTGTTCCGCAGACTCAGCCCAGACCTTGCCGGGCAACACTGCCACAGCCAGCCCGAGATGAACCTTCAGCAGCAACGCGGTGAGATTGGGCTTAACCTTTTGATGCACTGTGAATTCCTTCTCATGATTATGGTGAATGCCTCCGTACACCGTATGAGAAGGAAAAAGCCGTAACCGGCCCCCGATGTTCCTGGTTATTTTGTTACGGAGCTCACACAATCAGACCATGTCTCCGGGGTGACAACCTGCCTGCGCCGGGTCATCAGAATGCGGCGGCTGGCCGGATGCTGAGGCACGGCCAAAAACTGTGCCTGAACCTGAGTGAGCTGCTGCCAGGCCGACTCGTTGTCCGGGTGATCCTGCCGCCAGACTTCAAAAGCCTGTTTGTCCTGATCACTGACATCGTCGGCCCAGAGTCTGGCCATCCAGCGGGATGCCTGCCGGATGGCGTCCACTGAAATGCGATGCGGCGTCAAAAGCTCGCCTCCATACTGGTCAGCAGGCAAGCCTGCAGCGCTTTGGCGATATACTTCTCAACGGATGAGACCGAGACATCCAGCGCCGCCGCGATTTCCTTATAGCTCATGTGTTCGATCTGACGCATCAGCAAAGCCTGCCGGACTTTATCCGGCAGGTGACGCAGTAAACGATCCACCGCGGTCAGCGCTTCAACCATCTGCAAACATTCTTCCGGTGACACGCAAACATCCTGCGGCTGCTGTTGCAGGTATTCCAGATAAGCCGACTCCACGCGACGGCGACGATACAAGTCAATCACCAGGCCTTTGGCAATATGGGTCAGGTATCGCCGGGATTCACCGGGAGCCGGTAAACGGCCACTGCTGAGCAGCCGAAGATAGGTATCATGAACCAGATCTGCCGAAGTATAGGGACAACCGAGACGACGCTGAATAAACACCGATAACCAGCTTTGATGTTGCTGATAGAGTTGACCCACCTGCTTCATATTCGTCTGGTCTGCCGCTGTCATCGTCTGGCGCTCCTGCTACTTATTAACCACTAATTGAATAAAACCAAATCTTAATGATAATGATTATCAATATAGATGAAGATTATTCAACCGTTAGAATAAAGAAGCCTGACGTTTACAACAGAAATTTGCGCGGGGACAAGGCAAAGGCAGGTTCAATGAGGCAGAATTCTGCGCCTGTCATCAAACGGCAACCTGTTTTCAACAAAATTAGTTATTTGATAAAAAACTTTTCAGGACAGGCAACATCAGGACGTCGTCCCGGAAATGTCCCAAATGCCTTGCGCTTTGAGGCTTTGACACATGAATCAAATGCATAGCGTGCTGGTCGGAGCAAAAGGTTGACCCAACTCACACACTGGAATGGGAAAGAAACTCTGCTATACTTACGACCTTGTTTCATCAGCCACTTTGTGGCACTGGCAGCGGATCTCCATCCTGATGATGTTGACGGTTCAGCCAGCCTGTGAATTCATTTCGCCTGCTTTATCAAAGCAAAGCAACTGCTTTCATAAAGCAAGTAATGTTGCCCAACAATTTGAATGGCTGACGGATACCTTGCGGAACTTTATTGATAAAAACACGATCATGATCTCATTTTGTAGCCATGATTCAACATTATTGATTCAGTTCTTTGAGGTATAAAGCGCCTAAAGTTTCCTTCAAGTTCTCCGGAGAATATTCTCAATGAAAAAAACCAAGATCGTCTGCACGATTGGTCCTAAGACTGAATCTGTTGAAATGCTGACCAAGCTGGTCAACGCTGGCATGAACGTGATGCGTCTGAACTTCTCGCACGGCGACTTCGCCGAACACGGTCAGCGTATCCAGAACGTTCGTGAAGTGATGGCGCAAACCGGTAAACCCGTTGCGATTCTGCTGGACACCAAAGGTCCGGAAATCCGTACCATCAAACTGGAAGGCGGCGCAGACGTGCCCCTGACTGCAGGTCAGGAATTCACTTTCACCACTGACACTGCTGTTGTCGGCAACAAAGACCGTGTAGCTGTGACTTATCCTGGCTTTGCCAAGGATCTGGTTGCGGGAAACACCATTCTGGTTGACGACGGCCTGATCGAAATGGAAGTGCTGGCAACCACAGACACCGAAGTGAAATGCCGCGTGCTGAACAACGGCGACCTGGGTGAGAACAAAGGTGTGAACCTGCCAGGCGTTTCGGTCAACCTGCCTGCACTGGCTGAGAAAGACAAAGCGGACCTGAAATTCGGTTGTGAGCAAGGCGTTGATTTCGTTGCTGCATCTTTCATCCGTAAAGCTGAAGACGTTCAGGAAATCCGCGAGCTGCTGAACGCTAACGGCGGCGAGAAAATTCAGATCATCTCTAAGATTGAAAACCAGGAAGGTGTCGACAACTTCGACGCGATTCTGGAAGCATCTGACGGCATCATGGTTGCCCGTGGTGACCTGGGTGTAGAAATCCCGGTTGAAGAAGTGATCTTCGCGCAGAAGATGATGATCGAGAAATGTAACCGTGCCCGTAAAGTTGTTATCACAGCAACTCAGATGCTGGATTCGATGATCAAGAACCCACGTCCGACCCGTGCTGAAGCGGGTGACGTTGCGAACGCCATCATGGACGGTACTGATGCCGTCATGCTGTCTGGTGAGTCTGCGAAGGGTAAATACCCAATCGAAGCGGTCACCATCATGGCGCAAATCTGTGATCGCACTGACGCTGCAATGCGTGCTTCACTGAGCGCACGTCTGGACAGCCCTCGCCTGCGCATCACCGAAGCGGTGTGTAAAGGTGCAGTGGATACTTCTGAGAAGCTGAACGCACCGCTGATCGTGGTTGCGACTGAAGCCGGTAAATCAGCCCGCTCTGTACGTAAATACTTCCCGACGGCAAACATTCTGGCTGTGACCACCAACCCGAAAACTGCGGCTCAGCTGTGCCTGACCAAAGGTGTGACCCCAGTCGTTGTTGATGCGATTGAAAGCACCGATGCCTTCTACGCACGTGGTAAAGCACTGGCGCTGGAAACCGGCCTGGGCGCGAAAGGCGACATCGTTGTGATGGTCTCCGGTGCGCTGGTTCCTTCAGGTACAACGAACACGGCTTCTGTACACGTTCTGTAATCAGACAGCAACAGACGCATTAAAAACGGGAGCTTCGGCTCCCGTTTCTTTTTTCTGATTTCCGCACGGCCATTTTCACACAGTACGCATTGCCGTTCCGGACTGAGTTTCACCAGCCGAAGATTTCCTTGTGATGCGTATTGAGTAACAGAACGGCTAACAGGAAATATAAAGCACTGACATGAAAACCGAGCCAGCACAGCAGTACTGTGGTTGTGCGAACCAAAACAGTCTTCAACATCATCTGATTCCCCCGGATCTGCTGCTTATCGACTTTCGTCTAAGGTACAGAGGTATCATTTGTGCCGGATTCTTACTCGGGCTGCTCTATCGACACCTTACTCATTAGACTTTAGTCGAATATCCGGTAAACGACGACCAGACGTCAAAAAGCCCGCCGGACACATGCCAGGCAGGCTTTGACAGAATGAATCAATTAACTGAAAGATCAGGCTTTCAGGGCACGTTCTCCGCGGGCAATACCGACAACTCCGCTTCGTGCCACTTCAATGATCTCCGTGGCTTCACTCACGGCATCCAGAAAGGCATCCAACTTCTCACTGGTGCCGGCCAGCTGAACGGTATAAATCTGACTGGTGACATCGACAATCTGTCCGCGGAAAATGTCAGACGTGCGCTTCACTTCCGCACGGGCATAACCACTGGCCTTCACTTTCACCAGCATCAGCTCACGCTCGACGTGTTCTGAATCCGTTACATTACTGACCTTCAGAATATCGATCAGCTTATGTAATTGTTTCTCGATTTGTTCCAGCGCGGCATCTTCAACGCTGGTGGTGATATTCAGACGCGACAACGTCGGGTCATCCGTTGGGGCGACGGTCAGCGACTCAATGTTATACCCACGCTGGGAGAACAGTCCCACCACGCGTGAAAGTGCACCCGGTTCATTTTCTAATAATACTGATACAATCCTGCGCATTAGGTTCTCTCCGTTTTACTCAGCCACATTTCACTCATGGATCCGCCTCGGATCAGCATCGGGTAAACGTGTTCTGTCTCATCCACGCTGATATCAACAAAGACTAACCTATCTTTCATTGCCAAAGCGCGTTCCAGCTCACTTTCCAGCTTCGCCGGATCAGAAATGCGGATGCCGACATGGCCGTAAGCTTCTGCAATTGCAGCAAAATCAGGCACAGAATCCATGTAGGAATGTGAATGTCGCCCCTGATAAATCATGTCCTGCCATTGCTTCACCATCCCCAGGAAACGGTTGTTCAGGTTGATGATTTTCACCGGAATATCATACTGCAGCGCCGTCGACAATTCCTGAATATTCATCTGGATACTGCCGTCACCGGTAACACACAGGACTTCGGCATCCGGCAGCGCGAACTTGGCGCCCATCGCGGCTGGCAGACCAAAACCCATCGTCCCCAGGCCACCGGAGTTCAGCCAGCGACGTGGTTTATCAAACGGATAATAGAGTGCGGCAAACATCTGGTGCTGACCCACATCCGATGCCACATACGCGTCACCTTTGGTCAGTTTGTGAAGCATTTCAATGACCTGCTGAGGTTTGATGCGCTCTCCGTCAGTCTGATAACTCAGACACTTGCGGGCACGCCAGGATTCAATCTCACTCCACCACTCATCCAGAGCGACTTTGTCATTGGTTCCCTGCTGCTCTTCCAGCAGTTTCAGCATGCTGTTCAGCACTGCATCGGCCGAGCCGACAATCGGGATGTCGGCTTTCACCGTTTTGGAAATCGACGACGGGTCGATATCAATATGCATGATCGTGGCGTTCGGACAGTATTTTTCCAGATTATTGGTGGTCCGGTCGTCGAAGCGCACGCCAATCCCGAAAATCAGATCGGAATTGTGCATAGTCATATTCGCTTCATAGGTACCGTGCATCCCCAGCATCCCCAGACTGTGGTGGTGCGTCCCCGGGAAAGCGCCCAGCCCCATCAGGGTACTGACCACAGGAATATTCAGACTTTCAGCCAGCTTCAGCAATTGTTGCTCGCAACCGGACATAATGGCGCCGCCGCCCACGTACAGTACCGGCTTCTTCGCAGCCAGCAGAGCTTTCAGACCACGCTTGATCTGACCTTTGTGCCCCTGCAGAGTCGGGTTGTAGGAGCGCATGCTGATCGCTTCCGGGTATTTGTACGGGTATGTTTTAGCGGGATTGAGCATGTCTTTCGGGATATCAACTACCACCGGGCCGGGACGGCCGCTGGATGCGATGTAGAAAGCTTTCTTGATGATGGCCGGGATATCTTCAGTGCGCTTCACCAGAAAACTGTGCTTCACGACCGGACGGGAAATCCCGACCATATCGCATTCCTGAAACGCATCGTTTCCGATCAGATCACTCATCACCTGACCCGACAGGACAACCATCGGGATAGAATCCATGTATGCGGTCGCGATGCCGGTGATCGCGTTGGTGGCACCCGGGCCTGAGGTCACCAGGACCACGCCCACTTCGCCCGTCGCACGGGCATAGCCGTCTGCCATATGCACGGCTGCCTGCTCATGGCGCACCAGCACGTGCTCGATGTCGCTCTTCTCGTGCAGCGCATCGTAAATATCCAGAACAGAACCGCCAGGGTAACCGAAGATATGCTTTACGCCTTGATCGATCATTGAACGAACGATCATATCGGCGCCGGACAACATTTCCATATTCTTGCCTCCAGGTCGTGTATACCTGCGCCTGCACCGTAGTTCTGACCTGAAGTTGCCGGTTGTTCATGACGAGCTGGGGCCGTCTTTCCTTGCCGGAGCAGCAGGGAAGACAGTCATACCGGGTTACGCCAGATTACCGAGCGGGTCTGCCGTCAGAAGTTGCCGCCGATTGAGGTTGCGGCTGACATGACAGACTCTTCAAAGTCAGTGATACAGACGGGTATAACATAGTTAGGGCTTATCTTTAGCCTAAAGAAATCCAATGTGTTTTTCGTGCTATGCGCCTGCCAGGGGATGTTCCCCCCGGCAGAACCCGTGGACCAACATAACGTTTTTTCACCGCTGGCGTCTATTCCCTACAGCCATTTCGTGGTTATTTTCTGTACTAAATAAGAATCACCTTATTAATAGCCATCGCGTGTTATATAAACAGAATAATGAACTAATTTTGACCAAACAGAACAGTTGATATCACCTGAACAAAGTCAGGAAAAACAGGAAATCTGACAGAAAATCATGAAAAAGAGAGGCGTGTGTGACTGAAGGCGCTGGCAGCAGCCTGACGAACAGGCTGCTGATTCATCCCCAAACGATGCGAGCAAGTGATTTGAACTCGCGATGCGGACAAACGATGAGAATTAGCGAAGTGAACAAGCTGACTGAGCAGACTCTGGGGCGACAGCGGTGAAGCTACCGACCCTCAGTGCTGCGGCGGCTCTTTCCGGTGACTCTCTTTGTACATGGCTTCAATTTGCTTGTGGTAGCGCTCAAGAATGACCTTACGGCGCAGCTTCTGTGTCGGAGTCAGCTCACCGTCATCCATAGAAAAAGCTTTCGGCAGCAGGGTAAATTTCTTCACCTGCTCAAACTTGGCCAGATCTTTCTGCAGCTCGGCAATCCGTTTTTCAACCATCGCCAGAATCTGGCTGTTTTTCAGCAGTTCCAACCGGTTGTGATACTTAATATTCAGCTCCCGGGCATGGCTTTCCAGGGTCTCAAAACAAGGGACCACCAGCGCAGACACAAACTTCCGGGCATCCGCAATCACAGCAATCTGTTCGATCAGGGTATCCTTACCTATCGCTCCCTCAATCACCTGCGGGGCAATATATTTCCCGCCTGAGGTTTTCATCAGTTCTTTGATCCGATCGGTAATGAACAGATTGCCCTGCGTGTCAAAGGCCCCGGCATCACCGGTTTTCAGGAAGCCGTCCTCGGTAAAGTTCGCGGCTGTTTCTTCCGGCAGTTTATAATACCCCCGCATGACCATCGGCCCCCGGACCAGAATTTCGTTATTCTCGCCAATCCTGACTTCTGCACCGGGCATCACGGTTCCGACAGAGTCTGCATTAAACGCCCCGTCATCCCAGCAGGAAATAGTGGCCGTCGTTTCCGTCATACCGTAGCCCAGCTTGACGTTAATTCCGATCGCATGGAAGAAACGACCAATACCTGCATCCAGTTTGGCACCGCCGCACGGCATAAACTTGATCCGGCCGCCCAGCACATCCCGCAGTTTCGACAGCACCAGCTTGTCTGCCGCTCTGTGCGCCAACTTCAGCAACGCAGACGGAGGTCGCTGCTGTTGACGGCACGCTGCCATCCGGCTGCCTATCGCAACCGCAGCATGAAACAGTGCACGGCGGTGAACCGGCGCTTTGGCAACTTTAGCCTGCACGGCTCCGTAAATTTTCTCATAGACACGCGGCACTGCGGACATCACGTTTGGCCGCACTTCGACCAGCGCTTCACGCACGGCATTGGTGTCCGTCAGGTAGCAGTTGATGCCGCCCCGATGTAACACATAGAAGGTCCAGGCCCGCTCGAACACATGGGACAGCGGCAGGAAGCACAGAGATATATCTCCCTCACTGAGGGCCAGTCGCTGATCATGACCTTCAAGCTGAGCTGCGAAGTTGGCATAATCCAGCATCACCCCTTTCGGCGTGCCTGTGGTCCCCGAGGTATAAATCAGGGTCAGCAAATCGTCCATCCGGCAGTCATCCAGTCGTGCCGCCAATTCATCCGGATCAGCCTGCGTCGACTCAGAGACAAACTGAGCATAATCACATACCTGCGGTACTTCCGTTTCACAGTCCCCTTCCATCAGCACAATGCGCTCGAGTTGCGGACATTCGGCGGCAACGGCCAGCGCCGCATCAAGCTGTGCCTTTTCCCCCACAAACAGCACCCGGATATCGGCATTGTTGATGATGTAAGCCGCCTGCTGAGGCGTACTGGTCGGGTATATCGGCACCGTCACACCGCGCAGATAAAGGGTTGCCAGATCAGCGATAGTCCAGCGCACCATATTCGGAGAGAAAATACCGATTTTATCCTGAACACCAACTCCCTGAGCCAGCAACGCCAGCGCCAGCTGATGCACCTGTTCCCCCAGCGCGTGCCAGCTGATATCCCGCCACTGACCATTCTGCGGATAACGAAGTGCTGTGTTCGGTCCCAGACGATTGATTTGCTGCCGGATGCGGTGAACGATGTGGTACTCGAGTTGTGACATATACTGCTCTGCCGTGTTGTTAGCTTACAGCTGTTCGCTGAAGGAGCGGAAAGTCTACTGATCGGACGTCAAAAGGCAACAGCCCCGTAAAGAGTTTAGAGCAGAATGCCGCATGGCTCTCACTCTGCCTTACGGCCGCTGCTTTCAGGAGACACAGGGGTCATGAATTCATGAAAAAACAGCCGCTTCCTGACAAAGGGAGCGGCCGTTGATTTCAGTAACTGCGATGAGTAACTGCTTTGAAAAGATGCAAGCAGGCAAAAGTGCAGCTTGGCCTGGCTGTGCCGATGTATAGCGGTGCCGTGCTCTGACGTGCCGTGTCTCAGCAGGTTTCAGCTTCACAGATTGCCAACAGCTGCTCACGCAACCACTGATGACCTTTATCTTTTTGCGATGAATCGTGCCAGCTCAGATACCCGCTGATACTTTTCCCTTCAAACGGCAATGTCAGTAACTGCAGCGACAGTGTCTCTGCCATAGAAGCCGCCAGCCACCTTGGCACCACAGCGATCAGTTCAGACTGACCGACCACATAGAGAATATTGCTCAGGCTTCCACCCTGATAAGCGACCTGGCAGCCAGGAGACAGCTGGTACACCGTCTCGGCAAATCCTCTCGCACCGGGAACAGATTTCAGTACGGCATGTTTTTCCCCGGCAAATTCTTCGGCGTTGAGGGTGCCCTGCAGACGCGGATGATTTCCGGCGGCAACGACCACCAGTTCGTCTCTGAACAACTCGGTGGAGGTGACCCCCTGCTCGTCAAAACGCAGGTAATCAATCACAAAGTCCAGCTCCTGATAACGCAGTTTCTGAACCAGATCAATCTCAACCCCGGCTTCCAGAGCAACCTGTACTTTGGGAGCGGCATCTGCCAGCTGACGCAGGATGTGAGGCGCAAAGCGCATATCCAGCGGACTGCAGACCGCAACTCTGAACAGCCGGTTCGAGGTTTCCGGCAGGAAAGCTGCAGACGGCAGTTCATTCTTAATCAATTGCAAAGCCTGGCGGACCGGACCGAATAATTGCTTGGCCCGAACCGTCGGCTGAATTCCCCTTCCATGGCGGACAAACAGCTCATCATCGAAGGTCGATTTCAGTCGGGCAACGGCATTACTGACTGCGGGCTGGGACATACCCAGATTATGTGCTGCCCGGGTGATATTCTGCTCCTGCATCACCGCATCGAATACTGTCAGCAGATTCAGATCAATGTTCCGCAGACCCGAACCCATGGTCATATTGTCTGCTGCTTGGAAAGACATACCTCTACGCGCCATTTCTGACCTCTTCTTCGAATCATCCAGAGAACCATGCTCACAACATCCGGCAGCACAGCGCCCTCACATACCCATCGAAAGCTGGGGGAAATCAGTATTATTCAAAAGATTGATGATACCAATACCGTCAAAGGCTCCAGCCTGATTCTAAGGGTATGAAAGCACCCGATATTGAACGATTGTCCAAAGAAAAACAAGCAGATATCCCGACTCTAAAAACATCTAAAAGGATATAAAACAATATGAGCAAATATAAAATTCAATGAGTTACGCGATTTTTGAACACCGGGAGCTGTACGCGCCCGGTGAAAATGGCGGGATCAATAAATACCAGTGATTATTGATTTCAGTCCGGTGGAATCGGCTGCCGGACCCAGATCTCTGACGGTTTCAAGTACAGGCTCCGGAAAACTGATCGGCTCCCATAACGACTGGCACAAATCCTGTGCCGTTTGCGTTTCCCCCTCCTGCACCCATTGCGCGACGGCCAGTGCAACATCCGGCCAGACAACCTGCCCCGGCGAATGGCTTGCAAGCCAGTTCCGCAACGCTCCGGCATCCAAAGCATGCATACTGGCTGCCAGTCCCATCAGCTCGAGAGTCGCCACATTACTCATTTGTTCGTATTGTCCCTGAAGCGGTTTCAGCAACAGTTTTTTGCCCAGGGCAATGGATTCAGACGGTAATTCAAACCCACCGTTGGCGATCACGCCGTCGCACACCGCCAGTCGCTGATGGAACCCGGTCCGGCTGAGCGCACAGACATAAACATTGCCCTGGCGCACATCCTGTTTGACTGAAGGGTGATAACAATAAAACGTGACGTCAGAGAAACGATGCAGCAGTGCCAGCACCTGTTGCAGGTCTTCAAACGGCAGGTAAACCAGTACCGAACCGTCAGTCGCGGGCGGCGGCGTATGTGACCGCGGGACGATCGGGGGCAGGATCGGCGCACCGAAGTGATACCAGTGCAGGCCGATTTGCTGGTCGGTGGGTGCAAAATAACGGATCAGTTGCCTGTCCAGCCAGCCTTCCCCTTCTTTGGGCACATCAAATAAAAATGCGCTCTGATGGCTGAGTCCGAGTGTACGAATCCCCTGCCGACGTGCTGCCCAGGCTGAGACCGGTTCAAAATCATTCAGCACCAGATCATAACCGCCGAGATCCAGTGCTTTCACTTCCCGCCAGAAGTTCACCAGGGAGTTCTGGCAAAACGTTTTCCACTGATTGACCTTGCCCTGTTCCGTGACAAAGGTCAGCCCTTTTGCGGTACAGTAATCACCGAAACAATCCATGTCGAAGTACTGATCCGCCGCCCGGCCTGAGAAATGGAAATCAACCCCCACTCCCAGCTCTGAAAATGCCCGCGCCATTTCCCTCGCGCGGGATATATGGCCATTTCCCGTCCCCTGGACGCCGTAAAGTATCTTCATATCGCCCCCTTGACGACATCAAAACACATCATGCCAAGCAGCGCGCCTGCCACAATGTCGGTAATAAAGTGCACACCCAGCAGCACACGGGAGAACCCAATGAGCATCGCCCAGGGCCAGACGATCCAGGCTGCTGCCGGGTAAAACGTTGAGATGAGGGAAGCCATCAGAAAAGCCGCCGCCGTATGTCCGGAAGGCAGACTGTATTTGTCCGAAGGCTGGATGAAACTGGGAAGCCGGGCCGGCCGGTTTCGTTTAAAGGTATTTTTCAGAACCAGATAGACAGGTAATTCCAGCAGAAAAGCCAGCAGGCCAATCGCCAGTACCTGACCGCCCTGCTGACCGTCCAGTCCCCAGGCCAGCAGGCCAAACATGACATAAAGTGGGCCATCACCGGAGCGTGAAATCAGACGGCTCAGCGTCGCCACCGGCTGATTGAAGCGGTGACACAAACATAAACTGGAAAAGGCGTAATCAAAGCGCTGGATGGGTGCCAATACTGTCACAGTCATAGCACTATTCTCCTCATAATCCATAAAGCCAGACTAGGAAGCAGAGATGACAACCGGGTGACGATTTCGAGGAAGGATAATGACAATGCACACCAATGTGGGGCTGTGCGCGTTTCTGTTCAGCGGCCTGCCCGCAGCCAAAACTGCCCGGTCTGCGAATAAAGATGCAATTAAGGCTTGACGCTTGTCTGCACAATCTGATATTCCTTTGGTCAACAACACAGCGGAAAAATAAAATGCAAACACAATTCATCCTTCTACTCAGCCTACTCCTTATCGTGAACAATCGCGTGGGTAGCTGATGGGTGAAATTCACCGCTAAAGTTTCAGAAGAACCCGCGCACTAAGCGCGGGTTTTTCGTATCAGGCCCGGCGCAAAGGACGCGAACAAGCCATGATTAAACAGGCAGGCCAATAAAAGGAAGCAATCATGAACAACGATCAGGTCATCATTTTCGACACCACCTTGCGCGACGGCGAACAGGCGTTGTCCGCCAGCTTAACCGTCAAAGAAAAATTGCAGATCGCTTATGCGCTGGAGCGCCTGGGCGTTGATGTGATTGAAGCCGGTTTCCCGGTTTCCTCGCCGGGCGATTTTGAATCGGTCCAGACCATTGCAAAGCACATCAAAAACAGCCGGGTCTGCGCCTTGTCCCGAGCCGTCGCCAATGACATTGATGTCGCCGCCGAGTCGTTAAAAGTTGCCGAAGCCTTCCGTATCCACACCTTCATTTCCACCTCCACCATCCATGTTCAGGACAAACTGCGCCGCAGCTACGATGACGTCATCGAGATGGGCGTTGCCGCCGTCAAACGCGCCCGCAAGTATACGGATGATGTGGAATTTTCCTGTGAAGATGCTGGCCGGACTCCGATTGATAACCTGTGCCGCATGGTCGAAGCTGCCATCAAAGCCGGTGCCACCACAGTCAACATCCCGGACACCGTGGGTTACACCCTGCCCAGCGAATTCGGCGGCATCATTACCCAATTGTTCAACCGGGTGCCAAACATTGATAAAGCAGTGATTTCCGTCCACTGCCACGACGATCTGGGGATGTCCGTTGCCAACTCCATGTCAGCCGTGCAGGCCGGTGCCCGTCAGGTCGAAGGTACCATCAACGGCATTGGCGAACGCGCCGGGAACTGCGCACTGGAAGAAATCGCCATGATCATCAAAACCCGGGCGGAGTTGCTGGGTGTCACCACCAATATCAAGCATGAGGAAATTTCCCGCACCAGCCGCCTGGTCAGCCAGCTGTGCAACATGCCGATTCAGTCCAACAAAGCCATTGTCGGTGCCAATGCCTTCAGCCACTCCTCCGGTATTCATCAAGACGGCGTTCTGAAGAACAAGAACACATACGAAATCATGACCCCTGAATCCATCGGTCTGAAGAATCAGGCGCTGAACCTGACCAGCCGTTCCGGCCGCGCCGCAGTGAAGAGCCATATGGATGCCATGGGCTACACCGAGCAGGACTACAGCCTGGATACCCTGTATGCCGACTTCCTGAAACTGGCCGACCGCAAGGGTCAGGTCTTCGACTACGACCTAGAAGCCCTGATGTACTTCGCTAACCTGCGTGCAGAAGACGATTTCTACAAACTGAACTACCTGAGCGTCCAGTCCGGCAGCGTGATGGCAACCACCAGCATCAAACTGCAATGCGGTGAAGAAGAGAAATGCGAAGCCGCCGTCGGAAACGGTCCGGTCGATGCCCTGTATCAGTGCATTTACCGCCTGACCGGCTACGAGATTGTGCTGGAGAAATTCGAACTGACAGCCAAAGGTGAAGGGGAAGACGGTCTGGGTCAGGCCGATATCATCGCCAACTACAAGGGCCGTAAATACCACGGCACCGGTCTGGCGACCGACATTGTTGAAGCCTCAGGTCAGGCGTTGCTGCATGTGATTAACAGCATTCACCGCGCCGAACAAATCGAAGAAATTAAACAAAAAGCGAAAATGGAGACTGTATAACCATGGCAGGTCAAAGCTATCAAATTGCTGTGTTACCCGGCGACGGGATTGGCCCGGAAGTGATGCGTCAGGCGCATAAAGTGCTGGATGCCGTCGAAGAAAAGTTCGGCTTCACCCTGGCCCGTGAGGAGTTTGATGTCGGTGGCATTGCCATCGACAATCACGGCTCACCACTGCCAGAGCAGACCCTGAAAGGCTGCGAAGCTGCCGACGCCGTTCTGTTCGGCTCGGTCGGCGGTCCGAAATGGGAACACCTGCCTGCCAATGATCAGCCAGAGCGCGGTGCACTGCTGCCGCTGCGCAAGCACTTCCAGCTGTTCTGTAACCTGCGTCCGGCGCAGATCCACAGTGGTCTGGAAGGATTTTCTCCGCTGCGTGCTGACATTTCTGCCCGTGGTTTCGACATCGTGGTGGTCCGCGAACTGACCGGCGGGATCTACTTCGGCCAGCCGAAGGGCCGCGAAGGGGAAGGCGCGATGGAAAAGGCCTACGATACCGAGGTCTATCACCGTTACGAGATTGAACGGATTGCCCGGATTGCCTTTGAATCTGCACGCCTGCGCCGTAAAAAAGTCTGCTCAATCGACAAAGCCAACGTGCTGCAAAGCTCAATCCTGTGGCGCGAAGTGGTGGAACAGATCGCCAAAGATTATCCGGATGTCGAACTGAGCCACATGTACATCGACAACGCTACCATGCAGCTGATCAAAGATCCGTCCCAGTTCGACGTCATGCTGTGTTCCAACATCTTCGGCGACATCATCTCAGACGAATGCGCCATGATCACCGGTTCCATGGGCATGCTGCCGTCAGCGAGCCTGAACCAGGACAAGTTTGGCATGTATGAACCTGCAGGCGGTTCCGCACCGGATATCGCAGGCAAAAACATCGCCAATCCGGTGGCACAAATCCTGTCGGCAGCCCTGATGCTGCGCTACAGCCTGGGTGAAGAAGAAGCGGCACGCGCCATTGAGCAAGCCGTCTCTCAGGCACTGGAAGCCGGGGAACTGACTGCAGATCTGGCCGGAGACCGTCCGGCACTGTCGACCGACGCCATGGGCGACAAGATCGCAGCCTACATTCGTCAGGCGTAAGCTGAACCACGAGGAGCAAACGAGCAATGTCAAACACAACAACAGGCAAAACGCTGTACGAAAAAGTTTATGATGCCCACATCGTGGTCGAGGCTGAAGGCGAAAACCCGATCCTGTATATCGACCGTCATCTGGTTCATGAAGTGACTTCTCCGCAGGCCTTTGACGGCCTGCGCGAAAAAGGCCGTCAGGTCCGCCAGACCGGCAAAACTTTTGCCACCATGGACCACAACGTCTCGACCCAGACCAAAGATATCAAGGCTTCGGGCGAGATGGCCCGCATCCAGATGGAAACGCTGGCGAAAAACTGCAAAGAATTCGGCGTCACCCTGTATGACCTGAACCACAAATATCAGGGCATCGTGCACGTCATGGGACCGGAACTGGGGATCACCCTGCCGGGCATGACCATCGTCTGCGGCGACTCCCATACCGCTACCCACGGTGCATTCGGCTCACTGGCCTTCGGTATCGGCACGTCTGAGGTTGAACATGTGCTGGCGACCCAGACCCTGAAACAGGCCCGCGCCAAGACCATGAAAATTGAGGTCAAAGGCAAAGTCGCACCAGGGATCACTGCCAAAGACATCATTCTGGCCATCATCGGAGAAACCACTGCCGCCGGTGGAACAGGCCACGTGGTGGAATTCTGCGGCGAAGCCATTACCGACCTGACCATGGAAGGCCGGATGACGGTCTGTAACATGGCGATCGAACTGGGCGCCAAAGCCGGTCTGATTGCGCCGGACCAGACCACCTTCGACTACATCCAGGGCCGCCACTTTGCACCAACGGATGCCAACTTTGAAGCTGCCGTCGCATACTGGAAAACCCTGAAATCTGATCCGGATGCGCAGTTCGACAAAGTCGTCACCCTGAATGCCGCAGACATCAAACCTCAGGTCACCTGGGGCACCAACCCGGGTCAGGTGATTGCGGTGGACGAGCCAATCCCGGCTCCGGAAAACTTCAGCGATCCGGTCGAGCGTGCTTCTGCCGAGAAAGCTCTGGCCTACATGGGTCTGCAGGCCGGCAAAAAACTGTCTGACTTCCCGGTCGATAAAGTATTCATCGGTTCCTGCACCAACTCCCGCATTGAAGATATGCGTGCCGCGGCCGCCGTTGCCAAAGGCCGCAAGGTTGCACCAAACGTTCAGGCGCTGGTGGTTCCCGGCTCTGAGCAGGTGAAAGCGCAGGCGGAACAGGAAGGTCTGGACAAGATTTTCATTGAAGCCGGTTTTGAATGGCGCCTGCCGGGCTGCTCCATGTGTCTGGCGATGAACAACGACCGTCTGGGTCCCGGGGAGCGCTGCGCCTCCACCAGTAACCGGAACTTCGAAGGCCGTCAGGGCCGTGATGGCCGCACCCATCTGGTAAGCCCGGCCATGGCAGCTGCTGCAGCTTGTGCCGGTCACTTCGTGGATATCCGCGAGCTGGACCAAGAAACCCTTGCGACCGCCTAACAGAGCCACCGCCTAACAAGAGAAGGAAAATACCCATGGCAGGAATTCAACAACATACCGGACTGGTGGTGCCGCTGGATGCCGCGAACGTCGACACTGACGCCATCATTCCGAAACAGTTTTTACAGAAAGTAAACCGCATTGGCTTTGGCAAGCACCTGTTCCACGACTGGCGTTTTCTGGACGATGCGGGTGAGCAACCCAATCCGGAATTTGTCCTGAACTACCCGCGCTATCAGGGTGCCAGCATCTTGCTGGCCCGGGAAAACTTCGGCTGTGGTTCTTCCCGCGAACACGCCCCGTGGTCGCTGGCGGATTACGGCATCAAAGTAATGATTGCACCCAGCTTTGCCGACATCTTCTACGGTAACTCAATCAATAACCAGATGGTGCCGGTACGCCTGACGGAAACGGAAGTGGACGAAATCTTCCAGTATGTCGAAGCCAATGAAGGCGCCGAAGTGACGGTTGATCTGGAAACCATGACGGTCAGTGCCAACGGCAAATCGTATTCATTTGAAATCGACGAGTTCCGCCGCCACTGCCTGCTGAACGGTCTGGACAACATTGGCCTGACGCTGCAACACGAAGATAAAATCGCGGAATATGAAAGCAAGATCCCGGCTTTTTTAGCCTGATCTATACTCAAGAGTCAGCCTCAGACACCCTGCTCCGGCAGGGTGTTTTGTTCAGGTCTGCAGGCAAGACATCAGACAAACCAGAAAGAAACGCGTTTCCTTTCGGTCTCTTAGATATCAACCGTCTACAGAGGTGTTCACATGTTTTCGTTCCGCCGGGCTCTGCCTTTATTCATAGTCCTGATTTTACTCAGCCTCTCATCAGCTCCCATGGCTGCGCCAAAAGCCGACCTCTGGCCGTTCTGGCAAACCAGCAACCCCCAAAGCACCACCACAGTAGATCACAGCGCCTGGCAAAGTCTGCTGAACACCTACCTGCTCGTCGCCCCACAACAGACCCGTTTTCGCTACGCTGCGGTCAGTCCGCAAGATAAAAGCAGCCTGAATCAGTATATTGCCGGGCTGACCTCACGCGATCCCCGTCTTTTAAACCGAAATGAGCAGTTCGCATACTGGGTGAATCTCTACAATGCCCTGACGGTGAAAGTCATTCTGGATAACTATCCGGTCAGTTCGATTACCAAACTGGGCGGCCTGTTCAGTTTCGGGCCCTGGGATGAACAGCTGATCACCATTGACGGCAAAAAACTGTCCCTGAACGATATTGAGCACCGTATTCTCCGCCCGATCTGGCAAGACAAACGCATTCACTATGTGGTGAACTGCGCTAGTCTGGGTTGCCCGGACCTGTTACCTGAGGCCATGCATGCCGACCGGCTCAATACGCAGCTTGACGGTGCCGCACGCCGCTTCATCAACAGCCCCAAAGGCGTCGATGACCAAGGCGGAAAAGTCCGTCTGTCTTCGATTTATGACTGGTATCAGTCTGATTTCGGCTCACTGACAGATCTGCAGAAACACCTCAACCGCTACCGTAAACAGCCGGTCACGCTCACCAGCCCAAGGTATGATTATGACTGGCGCCTGAATGAGATTCGCTAGTTCCCGGATCCCAGACTGGCATCCGCTGATAATTCCGGCTGGCAACCCGTGCCCGCCCCGTTTACAATGAGAGCCGTTCTCATGGGGAGTCTCCGGACTGAGATCGTGTCTGTTTATACATATGCAGCACACGGGACCCATTGAACCTGAACCAGGTCATGCTGGCGTAGGAATTGAGAAACTGAAAGCACATCATTACTTTCCCTTTTCGTGACTTTCCCGGGACGTGCTCCCGCTCACTCAACGCCGCGCCTTGAAGAAATCGGAATTCCCTGCCAAGCAGGTACTCAGGAGCGCTTTGTGAAACACATACTGACAGCTTTACCCTTACTGGTTGCCGCCTCGTCTGCAGCCGCTGCTCAACCGACACTGACGGTATACACCTACAGTTCGTTTACCGCAGACTGGGGCCCGGGCCCGGCAATTGAAAAAACCTTCGAAAAAGAATGTGGCTGTGATTTACAGTTCGTCGCGCTGGACGATGGGGTGTCCATCCTCAACCGTGTCCGTCTGGAAGGCAAAAACACGAAGGCCGATGTCCTGCTGGGTCTGGACAACAACCTGATGACGGAAGCGAAGAAAACCGGGCTGCTGGCAAAAAGCGGTGTCGACACATCCGCTGTCACCATTCCGGGGGGCTGGCAGGATCAAACCTTCGTGCCTTTCGATTACGGTTATTTCGCCTTTATTTACAACAGCCAGAAGCTCAAGAACCCGCCAGCCAGCCTGAAAGCGCTGGTCGAACGTGACGACCTGAACCTGATCTATCAGGATCCGCGTACTTCGACCCCGGGGCAGGGTCTGATGCTGTGGGTGAAATCCGTCTACGGTGATCAGTCCTCTGATGCCTGGCAGCAACTGGCCAAGAAGACCGTGACCGTCACCAAAGGCTGGTCAGAAGCCTACAATATGTTCCTCAAGGGCGAGACCGATCTGGTGCTGTCTTACACCACTTCCCCGGCCTATCACATCATTGCCGAGAAGGAAGACAAATATAAAGCGGCCAACTTCAGTGAAGGCCACTACATGCAGGTGGAAGTTGCCGCTAAACTGAAGCACAGCCCAAATCAGGCGCTGGCGGATAAGTTCATGAACTTTATCCTGACGCCGGGCTTCCAGTCCCAGATCCCGACCGGCAACTGGATGTATCCGGTCACCGATCAGCCGCTGCCTGAAGCGTTCAAGGCACTGCCGCGTCCGGCCAAATCGCTGGAATTCAGTGCTGACGAAGTTGCGAAAGAGCGCAAAACCTGGGTCCGCGAATGGCAAACAGCCCTGACGCAATAATCCTGTAGGACTGACGTTGTTACTTTCCCGTTCCAGCCTGCCCGGCCTGCTGAGTGCCGGGCTCATTCTGATCCTGGTCGGCGGAGCGCTCAGCGCTCTGCTGACGCAGGCGACCGACATCCGGCCGCTGGCGCTCTGGCAGGATCCTTACCTGCGCCATGTTACTGCATTCAGTTTTCAGCAGGCCATTCTATCGACGCTGCTGAGCGTGCTCCCGGCCATCCCAGTCGCTTATGCCCTGTCACGCCGCCGTTTTCCCGGCCGGGCGCTGCTGCTGCGCCTGTTCGCCATGACCGTCGTTCTGCCGGTTCTGGTCGCCGTGTTCGGCCTGCTGGCCATTTATGGCAACAGCGGCCTGCTGGCCCAGTGGCTGGCGACGCTGGAGATGAAACTGCCTTTCAGTCTTTATGGCCTGAACGGCATTCTGCTGGCCCATGTTTTTCTTAACCTGCCGCTGGCCAGCCGGTTGCTGCTGCAAAGTCTGGAAGGCATTCCCGCCGAACAGCATCAGCTCGCCGCACACTTAGGGATGCGAGGCTGGCCGCTGTTCCGGCTGGTCGCCTGGCCGCGGCTGCGTCAGCAACTGCCGCAGGTGGCAGGTCTGGTCTTCATGCTCTGTTTCACCAGTTTTGCCGTCATCATGTCTCTGGGCGGCGGCCCGAAAGCAACCACCATCGAGCTGGCCATTTATCAGGCGCTGCGATATGACTTTGATTTAGCGGCCGGTGCCATGCTGGCGCTGTGGCAGATGCTGCTGTGCTGCTCGCTGGTCCTCGTGAGTCAGCGCTTTGCCCGGCCACTGTCGACCCTTACCGGCCGGGTGCAGCAGGGCCACCCGAACTATCTCGACAGCCGGGCGGCCCGATGCTGGGATGGATTCTGGATCGGTGCCGTGCTGCTGCTGGTGATACCGCCGATGCTGGCCGTGCTGAGTGCAGGCATCAACAGCAAACTGCCCGGCTTACTCAGTACGCCTGCACTCTGGCAGGCCGTCAGCCACTCGCTGCAAATCGCCGCACTGGCCTGCCTGCTGGCCCTGATCGGCGGGATTGCCATTCTCTGTGCCAGCCGGTTCTGGCGTTTGCAGCATTACAAAGCCTCAGCCGATGGCCTGGAGCTGATCGGCACCATCATTCTGGTCACGCCGAGCCTGGTGATCAGCACCGGGCTGTTTCTGTTACTGCGCGAGTTCACCGATGTCTTTTCCTCGGCTTTCTGGGTGGTGGTCGCCGTCAATGCCCTGATGGCGCTGCCTTATGTCATCAAGACCCTGAGTCAGCCCATGCTGCATCTGGCCCAGCAGTACAACCCGCTGTGTCAGAGTCTGGGCATGCGCGGCCTGTCCCGGTTGTATCTGGTGGAATGGCGGGCGCTGCGCAAACCAGTCGCTCAGGCGATGGCAATCAGCTTTGTCCTGTCACTGGGCGATCTCGGGGCCATTGCCCTGTTCGGCAGTCAGGATTTTCAGACGCTGCCGCTCTACCTGTTCCAGCTGATGGACAGCTATCAGATGGATGCTGCCGCCGTAGCCGCATTATTCCTGCTGCTGCTCAGCCTGGGAATTTTTACTGCGGTGGAGCGCCTGCTCTTATCCCGCGATGCTTCCTCCGTTCACGCTTCACATGGATAACCTATGACTGCCCCGATGCTGACCCTGTCCCAACTCTGTCACTGCTACCGCCATGGTCATCAGGAATCCATGACGCTGAGCTTCGATCTCAACGTCGATAAAGGCGACATCCTGGCCGTAATCGGCCCCAGCGGGGCTGGCAAAAGTACCCTGCTGGCGATGATTGCCGGATTCCTCAAACCCGACAGTGGCGAGCTTTATATCGACGGTGAAAAAATTGACCGGCAATCACCGGCAGAGCGACCGCTGTCGATCCTGTTTCAGGATCACAACCTGTTTCCGCACCTGAGTGTGTTCGACAACATTGCGCTGGGGATCCATCCCGGCCTCAAGCTCAGCGCCGCAGAGAAAGTGCAGGTTCAAATGGCTGCCCAGCGGGTGGGGATCGGCCCGTATCTGGATCGCCTGCCGGAGCAGCTTTCCGGCGGCCAGAAACAACGGGTCGCACTGGCTCGCTGCCTGGTGCGCCACCGCCCGCTGCTGCTACTGGACGAGCCTTTTTCCGCCCTGGATCCGGCGCTGCGGCAGGAAATGCTGGATCTGGTTGCCGGTCTGGCGAAAGAAGCCGGGATCACGGTGCTGATGATCACCCACAGCCCGGATGACGCCATGAAGATCGCCGACCATTGCGCCTTTGTCGATCAGGGTCGCATTCAGGTGTGTGGCCCCACCCAGCAGGTGCTGAGTGAGGCATCAGATGATGGGTTAAGAAAATATCTGGGGCGCTGAGTACTCCGGCAGATCACACGCCCTGTGATTACAGGTTTTCTTCCGCAAATTCCGCCAGACGGCTGCGGACCACGCCATTCAGATAAATGTTGGCACTGCCTTCAAAATCCTTAAATCGTTCAACGATATAGGTCAGGCCTGATGTCACAGGCGACAGGTACGTAGAATCGATCTGTGCCAGGTTACCGGAACAGACCAGCTTGGTGCCCTCACCACACCGGGTGATGATGGTCTTGATTTGCGACGCGGTCAGGTTCTGACACTCATCCAGCAACACAAAGGCGTTCTGAATCGAGCGGCCGCGCATAAAGTTAATCGATTTGAACTGGATGTTGGCTTTTTCGAAAATGTATTTCATCGAGCCGTCGGTGCAGACATCATGCTTGTGCAGTGCTTCCATGGTATCTGTCACTGCGGCCAGCCAGGGCATCATCTTCTCTTCTTCCGTCCCCGGCAGGAAACCGATGGATTCGGCGATATCCGGGGTATTCCGGGTCACGATAATCTTGTCATACATCCCTTTTTCAATCACCTGCTCCAGCGCAGCCGCCATCGCCAGGATCGTCTTACCACAGCCGGCCGGGCCGGTCAGGATCACCAGATCAATATCCGGATCGAGCAGCGCATCGAGCGCCATGCCCTGATAAATATTCTTCGGATGAATCCCCCAGGCCTGACGGTGCATCAACCGCTCATGCCCCAGATCTTTCAGAGTGACGTTTTCCCCGTCAAGTTCCTGGATCCGGGCGGCAAAATCCGTGTCCTGATCAATCAGGTACTGATTGACAAAAGGTGAATCAAACAATTCCTGCGGCAGCTTGTGCAGGGTTGAGCGGCCGCGTTTTTCAGAGTGACATTCTCCCACCCGCTCCCAGAAACTGCCCGGATAGCGGTGGAACCCTTTGGTCAGCAGACTGACGTCGTCAATCAGCTGGTCGGAACGGTAATCATCGACATTAAACACCCCGGCCCCTTTGGCACGCAGACGCATATTAATGTCTTTGGTGATCAGCACCACTTCCCGGGGAGCATAGTGATGCTGCAAGTAGAGCACCCCATTCAGAATCCGGTTGTCACCGGCTTTATCCGCAAACGCATGCACCGTTTCGTGAATCTCATAGTCAGCAAAAATTGCGATCCGACCCTGATGTTCACCGTCTCGCGTGAGCGGAATACCGGCAGAGATCTGTTCCGGCGTTGCATCATGAAAAATATCTTCCAGCGCGCGAATCGCGACCCGGGCATCCCGGGCAACATCCCGTTTGCTGTCTTTGATCCGGTCGAGTTCTTCCAGGACCGTCATGGGAATCACAACGTCGTGCTCTTTGAAGGAGTAGATGGCGAGGGGTTCATGTAACAGGATGTTGGTATCAAGTACAAAGACTTTCCTATCAGCATCGTCCATAGACGTCTCCTTGATCATCTGGGATAGCCATTGGTCTCGGCTATCATTATTAAGCGTAAACCCGCATCCCATTAATGACCGCAAAAAATGAAAATATTGTGACAATTTTCTCACTCGATAAGAGTCTCACTTAGCTCGTGACCTCGCTCCCATCATGCAGTACCATTAGCCCCCTTTTTTCTGGTGCGATTTCTGGCTTACACTTAATTTCAGTGTAGCCAAAATATAAACCGCCACCGGAAAGCAACTCCCCAGTATTTCAAATAATTAGAAGGTTTTTTCCACTATGCCATTTGCTTTGGGTCAACGCTGGATCAGTGACACGGAAAGTGATTTAGGGTTAGGAACTGTGGTCGCGCTGGATGCACGTACCGTCACCCTGATGTTTGCCGCCAGTGAAGAGAATCGCGTTTACGCCCGTCATGATGCCCCTGTCACCCGTGTGATGTTTAACACCGGCGATCTGGCTGAAAGCCAGGAGGGCTGGTCACTCAAGGTAGCGCAGGTGGAAGAACAACAGGGCATGCTGACCTATATCGGCACCCGCACGGACACCGGAGAAGAAAATGTCACGCTGCGTGAAGTTTTCCTCAGCAATCAGATCCGTTTTAACAAGCCTCAGGATAAGCTGTTCGCCGGTCAGATTGACCGCATGGACCGTTTCGCACTGCGCTACCGTGCGCTGAAAAACCAGCACGAACAACACAAAAGTCCGTTGCGTGGCCTGTGCGGTATGCGTGCCGGACTGATCCCACATCAGTTGTTCATTGCCCATGAAGTCGGCCGCCGTTTTGCACCGCGCGTCCTGCTGGCGGATGAAGTCGGTCTGGGTAAAACCATCGAGGCCGGGATGATCATCCACCAGCAGGTGCTGGCCGGCCGTGCCGAACGGATTCTGATCCTGGTGCCGGAAACCCTGCAGCACCAGTGGCTGGTGGAGATGATGCGCCGCTTCAACCTGCATTTCTCTATCTTTGACGAAGAGCGCTGCGTCGAATCCTTTGCGGATGCACACAACCCGTTTGATACTGCCCAATATGTGCTGTGCTCACTGGATTTCCTGCGCAAGAGCAAACGTCGCTTTGAACAGGCTCTGGAAGCCGACTGGGATCTGCTGGTGGTCGATGAAGCGCACCATCTGGTGTGGAGCGAAGACAAACCGAGCCGTGAATATCAGGTCGTTGAAGCGCTGGCTGAGAAAACGCCGGGCTGCCTGCTGCTGACGGCAACCCCGGACCAGCTGGGCCATCAGAGTCACTTTGCCCGTCTGCGCCTGCTCGACCCGGATCGCTTCTACGATTACGACGCGTTTCTGGAAGAAGAGCGCCAGTATGCCCCGGTCGCTGATGCAGTTTCCGAGCTGCTGGCCGGAAAGGCACTGGATGACCACACCCGCCAGGCGCTGATCAGCCTGCTGCCGGAGCAGGACATCGCTCCGCTGCTGGAAACACTGACTTCAGACAGCGATGAAACCGCTCAGGCCGCCGCCCGTCAGGAACTGATCGACAGCCTGATGGACCGCCACGGCACCGGCCGCGTGCTGTTCCGGAATACCCGTGCCGCCGTGCAGGGCTTCCCGCAGCGTCACCTGAATCTGTATCCGCTGGCGATGCCGTCTCAGTACAGCACGGCGATGCGCGTCGCGGGCATGATGATGGGCAAGATCAGCGAAGAGGAAAAAGTCCTCAAGTTGCTGTATCCGGAAGATATTTATCAGGAATTTGAAGGCGATGCAGCCACCTGGTGGAACTTCGATCCCCGCGTGACCTGGCTGCTGGATTTCCTCAAAGCCAACCGCAACGAAAAAGTGCTGGTGATCTGCTCCCGAGCGCAGACCGCGCTGAATCTGGAGCAGGCACTGCGGGAAAAAGAAGGCATTCGTGCCACCGTATTCCATGAGGGCATGTCAATTCTGGAGCGTGACAAGGCAGCGGCTTACTTCGCCCAGGCCGAAGACGGCGCTCAGGTGCTGCTGTGTTCTGAAATCGGCTCTGAAGGCCGGAACTTCCAGTTTGCCAACCAGCTGGTGATGTTCGATCTGCCGAACAACCCGGATCTGCTGGAGCAGCGAATCGGTCGTCTGGACCGGATTGGTCAGCTGCGCGATATCGAGATTCATGTGCCGCATCTGCAGGGCACTTCGCAGGCGCTGCTGGCGCACTGGTATAACGAAGGCCTGAACGCCTTTGAGGAAACCTGTCCGACCGGTCGTGCCGTGTACGAAGCCGTGCAACCGCAGCTGATCAGCCTGCTGGCCAGCGATAACCACAGTCCGGAAGCACTGGAAGCGCTGATTACCGACAGTGCCCGCCTGCACAGCGAACTGAAAAGCAAGATGGAACAGGGCCGCGACCGCCTGCTGGAATTCCATTCCAACGGGGGCGAAGCTGCCCGTGAACTGGTCAGCAAGATTGCCGCCAAAGACGGCGACACCAATCTGGTGACGTTCGCACTGGGTCTGTTTGACACCATCGGTCTGAATCAGGATGACCGCGGTGAAAATGCCCTGGTGATCACACCGTCCGAGCACATGCTGGTCTCCAGCTTCCCGGGACTGCCGCAGGACGGCTGCACCATTACGTTCGACCGTGATACCGCACTGTCGCGCGAAGACATGCACTTTATCAGCTGGGAACACCCGATGATTCAGGGCGGGATCGACCTGCTACTGTCAGAAGGCGTGGGGACCACAGCGGTATCCCTGCTGAAAAACAAAGCCCTGCCGGCCGGGACATTGCTGCTGGAACTGGTGTATGTGGTGGATGCGCAGGCTCCGAAACAATCCGGAATCGGCCGCTTCCTGCCGCACACGCCAATCCGCATTCTTCTGGATGCCAAGGGCAACAACCTGTCCGACAAGGTGGAATTTGAAGGCTTCAACCGTCAGCTGAGCCCAGTCAACCGTCACCTCGGCAGCAAGCTGGTCAACTCGGTCCAGAAGGAAATCCACGCCCTGATTGCGGCGGGTGACCAACTGGTCGACCCTGAGCTGGACAAAGTCCGCCAGGCGGCCCGCCAGGAGATGGAAGTGACGCTCGGCGCTGAGCTGGCCCGTTTGCAGGCGCTGAAAGCGGTGAACCCGAATATCCGTGATGACGAACTGGACCTGCTGCAAAGCCAGATTCAGGATCTGACCGCTTACATCAGCAAAGCCCAGATTCAGCTGGATTCGCTGCGCCTGATCGCCGTCAGTCATAACTAATCTGACTGGCCGAACCTGGCCAGCCTTCAGGGCGGTAGGCAGTGTCTGCCGCCCTGTGATACCATCCCGCCGCAACGTCGATAACCCTGAGATGACCCGAGCATGAAATCCTTACCGCCGATGGCCTATAACCCGCCAACTAATCCCTGGCTGGATGTTCTCTACATCGATCGCGACATTATTGCCGTGAATAAGCCGTCCGGCCTGCTGTCCAATCCGGGCCGCGATCCGGCTCATGCCGACAGTGTGTTCAGCCGGGTACTGGCAGACCACCCGAAGTCGCAGATTGTCCACCGTCTGGACATGGCAACCTCTGGCCTGATCGTATTGGCTTTGAACAAGGATGCCGAACGCCATCTCAAGGCCCAGTTCCGCGAGCGTCAGACTGAGAAAGTCTATTACGCCCGGGTGTGGGGGACGCCGGAGCCACAGAGCGGCACGGTGGATTTACCGCTGATCTGCGACTGGCCGAATCGTCCGAAACAGAAAGTGTGCTTTGATGACGGTAAACCGTCCGTCACCCATTACGAAGTGCTGGAAAGTGACGGCCAGACCAGTCTGGTCAGACTCCGCCCAATCACCGGTCGTTCCCACCAGCTGCGTGTCCATATGCAGGCGCTGGGTCACCCGATCCTGGGTGATGAGTTTTACGCCCATGAAGCCGCCGAAGCGCTGGCACCCCGCCTGCAACTTCATGCGGCAGAGCTGAGCTTTTTCCATCCGTATACCGGTGAGCCTCAGCATCAGTTTGCGCCGTGCGATTTCTTCCCGGACGCGCCTGAACGCACTATCTGAGCCTGTCACAACTCAAACTATTCGGCTTGAACAAAGCCGAATAGCTCGCCCGCAAGCAACTGCGCTGTCTCCCCCGCATCAATACAACAGCTGCGAACAGACGGGCCAGATTGATTGAATACCTCTGGCGCTTTACCGTTAGCCCCGTCACATTCAATGCAACACCTCGCAATATCGAAGCAAAACCCTAATCAAATCAATTCCTCCCTCTGATTGCTCTTCTACACTGTCGGTACAGTTCAGACGCCCTCGGCGTCGGCGTACTCAATCACCAGCGGATACCCGCATTATTTACTGGAGGATAACTGTGAAGACCATCACCACAGATATCGCAGTCATCGGCGCCGGTGGCGCCGGCCTTCGCACCGCAATTGCAGCCGCAGAGAGCAATCCGGAGTTGGAAATCGCCCTGATCTCCAAAGTCTATCCGATGCGTTCGCATACCGTGGCAGCAGAAGGCGGCTCGGCCGCAGTGATCAAGGAAGAAGACAGCCTGGACAACCACTTCAACGATACCGTGAGTGGCGGCGACTGGCTGTGCGAACAGGACGTTGTTGAATATTTTGTCAAAAACGCAACGCGCGAAATGATTCAGATGGAGCTGTGGGGCTGCCCGTGGAGCCGCAAGGAAAACGGCGAAGTGAACGTGCGCCGCTTTGGCGGCATGAAAGTCGAGCGCACCTGGTTCGCAGCCGACAAGACCGGCTTCCACATGCTGCACACCCTGTTCCAGACCTCCATGAAATACACCAACATCAAGCGCTTTGATGAGTTCTTCGTGCTCGATCTGCTGGTCGACGACGGGCAAATCCAGGGACTGGTCGCAATTCACATGGCTGAAGGCGAACTGGTCACCATCAGGGCGAAATCTGTGGTTCTGGCAACAGGTGGTGCCGGCCGGGTATATCACTGCAACACCAACGGCGGCATTGTCACCGGGGACGGCATGGCCATGGCCTACCGTCATGGCATTCCGCTGCGGGATATGGAGTTCGTCCAGTACCACCCGACCGGCCTGCCGGGCACCGGGATTCTGATGACCGAAGGCTGCCGCGGCGAGGGCGGCATTATCGTCAATAAACACGGTTACCGTTACCTGCAGGATTACGGCATGGGGCCGGAAACCCCGGTCGGTCAGCCGAAAAACAAATACATGGAGCTGGGCCCGCGGGACAAAGTGTCGCAGGCTTTCTGGCATGAACAGCAGAAAGGCAACACCATCGACCATCCGCTGGGCGATGTGGTACATCTGGACCTTCGCCATCTGGGAGAAGACTACCTGAACGAGCGCCTGCCCTTTATCTGCGAGCTGGCGAAAGCCTACGTCAATGTCGACCCGGCCAAAGAACCGATCCCGATCCGCCCGACCGTCCACTACACCATGGGTGGTATCGAGACTGATGCCACCTGCGAAACCCGTATCAGCGGCCTGTTTGCCGTCGGCGAATGTGCCTCGGTCGGGCTGCACGGCGCCAACCGTTTGGGTTCCAACTCTCTGGCAGAGTTCGTGGTCTTTGGCCGCGTCGCCGGTGAACACGCCGCCAGACACGCCGCCGGATTCCGGGGCTGGAATGACACCGCAATTGAAACCCAGGCCGAAGCGGCTGCCGCACGGATTGAAGCCCTGATGCATCAGGAAGGCGACGAAAACTGGGCCGAAATCCGCACCGAAATGGGACACGCCATGGAAGCCGGTTGCGGTATCTACCGTCAGGCCGATCTGATGCAGCAAACCATGGATAAACTGACCGAGCTGAAAGCACGCTACAAGCGCATCAGCATTCACGACAAAGGCAAGGTGTTTAACACCGATCTGCTCTATGCCATTGAAATCGGCTACGGGCTGGATGTGGCGGAAGCTATGGTCCACTCAGCCATGCTGCGCCGGGAATCCCGCGGCGCCCACCAGCGCCTCGACGCCGGTTGCACCGAACGGGATGATGCCAATTTCCTGAAGCACACGCTGGCCTTTTACAACGAAGGGGGTGCCCCCGTCATTGATTACAGCGATGTCACCATCACCAAGTCCCAGCCCAAAGCCCGGCTGTACGGCGAAGCCGCTGAAAAAGCTGCCGCAGACGCGTCCAAAGCAGAGGAGCACCCCGAATGACAGCCAACCGTATCCAAAACGTCGCCATTCTGCGTTACGACCCGGAGCAGGACACTGAGCCGCACATGCAGTCTTTCAGCGTCCCCTTTGACGAGACCATGTCCGTACTGGATGCACTCAATCATGTGAAGGACCATCTCGACAAGCACCTGACCTACCGCTGCTCCTGTCGGATGGCAATCTGTGGCTCATGTGGTGTGATGGTCAATGGGGTCCCGAAACTGGCCTGTAAAAGCTTCCTGCGTGATTACCCGGATGGGGTGACCATTGAACCACTGGCCAACTTCCCGATCGAGAAAGATCTGGTCGTTGACATGACACCTTTCATTGAACGTCTGGAGGCTATCAAACCTTACCTTATCGGCAACGACCGGACACCAGAGGACGGGACGAACCTGCAGACCCCGGCACAAATGGATATCTATAAGCAGTTCGCTGGGTGCATCAACTGCGGCCTGTGTTATGCAGCCTGCCCGCAGTTTGGCCTCAATCCGCAATTTCTCGGCCCGGCCGCGCTGACCCTGGCCCATCGTTACAACCTCGACAACCGCGATCGGGGCAAAGCCGAACGGATGCCACTGATCAACGGGGACAACGGGGCCTGGGGCTGTACCTTCGTCGGCTATTGCTCCGAAGTCTGCCCGAAAAACGTCGACCCGGCCGCAGCGGTCAACCAGAGCAAACTCGCATCCTCAAAAGACTTTGTGATTGCCATGCTCAAACCGGATGGTTCACCGAAGAAAGCGGAGGTATCCAGATGAGTCACCGCAACCCGTATGTACGTCCGATGACTCGGAACTGGTGGCAAAGCCATCCGTTCTACCGCTTTTACATGCTGCGAGAAGCCACGGTCCTGCCGCTGGTTTTGTTTACCCTGTTTCTGACCTATGGACTGTGCGCACTGGTGACCGGGCCTGAAGCCTGGCAGGGCTGGCTGGATTTCATGGCCCATCCTGTGATCGTGGCGGTGAACCTCGTGGCGCTGGCTGGCAGCCTGCTGCACGCCGCAACCTTTTTCAAGCTGATGCCGCAGGTCATGCCTATCCGCCTGAAAGGCAAGGTGATCAAAAAAGAGCTCGTCATCGCAGCTCAGTGGGCCGCGGTCGCTGTGATTTCCCTGATTGTCCTGATTGTGGTCTAAGGAGATGCCTGTGAATTCATCTGATAAGGTCAATCCTCAACCGAAACGTTCTGACGAACCGATCTGGTGGGGACTGTTTGGCGCGGGCGGTACCTGGTTTGCCATGGTCACGCCGGTCACCATTCTGGTCCTGGGGATTCTGATGCCCCTGGGTATCCTTGATGCTGAGCATTTTGAATATCAGCGGGTCAAAGCCTTCGCATCCAGCCTGATCGGGGCGGCGTTTCTGATCCTGACGCTGGCCCTGCCGATGTGGCACGCGATGCACCGGGTGCACCACGGATTACACGACCTGAAAATTCATGCCGGACGAACCGGAAAAATCGCCTGCTATGGTTTTGCCGCTTTCATCACTGCACTGGCCATCGTGCTGATTGTCCTGCTGTAGCCTGAAAACCGGCCTCCATCCCCGGTCTGCCCGGGGATGTTTTCTCTCCATCTGAAGCTGCCTCAGACTTGCAGCGATCCGCCCGCTGGTGTTTACTGTCTGGCGCTGATTCTCACGCTGAACACCATTGCGCCCATAGCCAAAGCCATCACCACAAGGAGCCCGTGCGATGCAACAGATTGTTTTTCTTGACCGAGATACCATTCCCAGCCAGATCACGTTGCCCCGCCCCGCCTTTGACCATCAGTGGCAGGAATACCCGGCAACCCGCCCGGCGCAAGTTGTCGAACGCCTGCAACAGGCCACCATTGCCGTCACCAACAAAGTCGTCTTAAATGCCGGGACACTCAGCCAGTTGCCGCAGCTCAGAATGGTTGCCATCGCTGCGACCGGGACCAACAATATCGATCTGGATTACTGCCGCGAGCACGGCATTGTGGTCAGTAACATTCGCGGCTATGCCACCGGCTCAGTCCCGGAACATGTCATCGCGATGCTGTTTGCGCTCCGGCGAAATCTGTTCGCCTATCATCAGGATATTCAGGCGGGCGTCTGGCAGGAAAAACAACAGTTCTGCTTTTTCACCCATCCGATCGGGGATGTCGCAGGCAGCACGCTGGGGATCATTGGCAGCGGCAGTCTGGGACAGGCCGTCGCCAAACTGGCATCAGCGATTGGTATGAAGGTGATCTTTGCCGAACGGAAGGGTGCCAGCGAATGTCGTGAGGGATATCTGCCTTTTACGCAGGTGCTGAAAGAGGCTGACGTGATCACCCTGCACTGTCCGCTCAGCGAAGCAACAACCAACCTGATTGCCGCACCGGAACTGGCACTGATGAAACCCGGCAGTCTGCTGATCAATACCGGTCGCGGCGGGCTGGTCAACGAAACCGATTTAGTCGCCGCGCTGCAATCCGGCCATCTGGGCGGGGCCGGCTGTGATGTGTTTACGGCCGAGCCAGCCGATTTGTCCAATCCGCTGCTGGCTCATGCAGACTTACCGAACCTGCTGCTGACGCCCCATGTGGCCTGGGGCGCGGATTCTGCCATTCAGACGCTGGCCAACCAGCTGACCGAAAATCTGGAAGCTTTTGTTGCAGGACATCCGCAAAACCGCGTCTGAGACGCGGAGGATCACTTAAAGCCTTTTTCTTTTTTGATCAGCTCATAGGCCGCTGTCAGTTCCTGCGCTTTCTGCTTCGCCAGCTCCATCATCTCCGGCGGCAGACCTTTGGCCGCCAGTTTGTCCGGATGGTGCTCGTTCATCAGCTTCCGGTAGGCACGCTTGAGATCTTTGGCTCCGGCGTCTTTCTCTACCCCCAGCAGTTCATAGGCATCCGCCAGCTGATCCCGGGTTGGCGCCTGACGGAAACCGCCCTGTTGCTGCTGAGACTGCTGACGATAGAAACCACCGCCCTGCTGAAAGCGAAACGCGGCTTCCTGCATGTGCAGACGGCGCTCTAATTGCTGCTCAGAAAAGCCCAGCCCGCGGCCAATGACAAACAGCAGCTGACGCTCTTTCGGATGCAGGCTGCCGTCGGCAAACGCGGCCTGAATCTGCAACTCCAGAAAGAACTGCAACAGATCCAGCCGTCCCAGGGTACTCTGACGTACCCTGGCCAGCACTTCCTGCAACGGAAAATCTTCTGCCTTACCTTCGCGGAATGCCTCCTGCGCCAGACGGCGGGCATTTCCGTGCAGTTGCATGCGATCCATAATGGCACTGGCGACCCGGATTTCCTCCTGTGTCACCCGCCCTTTCGCCTTGGCCACATGGCCCATCACCGCAAAACCGGCATGGAAGAACTCCGCCTGACGTGCCTGCTGATCGGCCTGACCGCCGGAAAAACGGCCGAATCCACCGCCTGGATAAACACCGGCGCGAGCCTGATCGAACTTATGACCTAAAAAGATGCCTAATAACAAACCGATAGGTCCACCAAGGAGGAAACCAAAAAATGCACCTAAAATCTTGCCCAACACCTGCATGTTATACTCTCTGGTAATTTGCTAAATTGTGCCCGCGTATGCCGTCTAATCTTATGAAAAGAGTGGCTTGTCAGCTTGACCTGCATGCCATAACGCAAGACTCTGACCGCCAAAAGACTCGCGGCATCATAGCAGAAAAAACAATAATGATTTTATCCGGTCCATTGATTACCGCTGTCCTTTCAGATGCTGTAAAGACGAATTTGCATTATCATAACCACCTTCTACTGGAGGGGACAGTTGGTCCGGTCTGGATACCCGGGGATGTTGACCTTTGTTGCTTGTTTTCGAGAAAATCCAAACAAAAAAGTTCAGCACTCCAGGTGTCACTTTGCGCTATATCATGAACACAGGAAATTAAATCTCAATGTCATTCACTTCCCGCAGCTTATTGGCGACCATGATCAGCATTGCTTTATATGGCCCGTCAGCTTTCGCCAATGATGCCCTCATTGAAAGTGATGTCAGCCCCTCTGCCGAAGAAGAACTGGCACTGGTCAAAGGCATGTGCCTGACCCCGGATCCGAGTGCGGGTGATCCCAACAATGCACCCATCCGGATCTCTGCAGAGCAGGCCGTGGCCGAAAGCGGCGAAAGCGTGACTTACTCCGGTGATGTGGTGATTCGCCAGTCCAACCGTACCGTGGCTGCCGATGTCGCCACCATGAACCAGCGTAAGAATACAGTCAGCGCGGAAGGCAACGTCTATTTTCACGACGGCACGCTCGAAGTCTACGCCGACAGTATGCATAACAATCTGGAAACAGACGACGCCGAGATCAATAACGCCGTCTACAGCCTGACCTGCGAGGCTGGCCGGGGGGAAGCCACTAAGATTGAAAAAGAAGGCATGACCTACTACCGCCTGCGCAACGGGACATACACAACCTGTCCGCCGGGCGATAAAAGCTGGCAGTTTACCGCCACCAGTATTGAACGCGAGACAGACTCGCCGTTTGCCGATCTGTATAACGCCCGCTTTGAAGTGCTGGATGTTCCAATTTTTTACATGCCTTATCTGCGTGTGCCGGTCGGCAATGAGCGCCTGACCGGTTTCCTGTATCCGACAGTCAGTTACGGTTCCCGGGACGGCTTTGAACTGGAAACGCCGTTCTACTGGAATATCGCGCCAAACTACGATCTGACCCTGACACCCAAGTATATGAGTAACCGCGGCGTCCAGCTGAACAGTGACTTCCGCTATCTCACAGAGCTCGGTCAGGGAAGTCTCAAGGGAGAATACCTGCCGGACGACAGTGCAGCTGAAGACAATGACGCGCGCTGGGCCTTCAACTGGTCCCACAGCGGTCAATATGGGGACCACTGGCGTTTTAATGCGGATTACAGCAAGGTCAGTGATGTGACCTACTTCTCTGATGTCGACTCAGGTATCGGTAATCGGGAAGACAACAACCTGTTGCAAACCGGCGAGGTGTCCTATCAGGACTACAACTGGAACTCGACCCTGCGAGTGCGGAACTTCCAGCCGCTGACACCGGGGGTGTCATCCAACTACCGCCTGATGCCGCAGCTGACCTTTAATTACTACGAACCGGATCTGGGCTACGGCCTGGACTTTGGCTTGCTGAGCCATATCAGCCGCTTTGAAAATGACGATGCCAAAAAGCCGTCGGCAGACCGGGTTCACCTCGAACCGTCGCTGACGCTGCCGTTTGCAACGCCTTGGTGGTCGATGACGACCGAAGCCAAGCTGATGTACACCTATTACAATCAGGACTTCGATCCGACGGTTGACGGCCTTGAAGATCTGGATGAGACCGCGACCCGGACCGTGCCCAGTCTGCGCATGCTGACCGGACTCTACTTTGAGCGGGATGCCGACCTGTTTGGCAGTGCCTATACCCAGAGCCTTGAACCTCAGCTGCAGTACCTGTACGTGAAGGATGTGGATCAGAGCCAAATCTATGGCGCTTACGATACCACCATTTTGCAGACGGATTATTACGGCCTGTTCCGTGACCGCCGTTACTCCAGCGTGGACCGAATTGCTGCGGCCAATCAGTTCACTGTCGGGGCAACCACCCGTTTCTTCGACGATGATTACAAGGAACGCTTCAACCTGTCTTTCGGCCAGATTTTCTACCTCAATGATTCCGGCCGGAATCTGCAGGAAGAAGGCGAGTCTCAACCGAACTACTCGGCTTCAGCTTTCGAGTCGGACTTCAACTATAACGACTGGCTGTTCTTCCATGGCAGTCTGCAATATGACGCCAGCGAACAGGACATGCAGTTTGCCAATGCCGCGTTTGAATACCGGGAAGGCAGTCTGTTCAGCCAGCTGAATTATCGCTATGTCTCGAAGCAATACATTCAGCAGAGCCTGCCGGATAACAATCAGATCGATAACTACACCGAGGAAGGGATCTCGCAGGTTGGTTTCTCAACCGGTTTTCCAATCCATGCCGGTCTGAGCATCCGGGGTGACTACTATCACGACGTGACCGAGAATCAGATGGTAGAAGGTCAGATCTCGCTGAACTATCGTTCCGACTGCTGGATGATTACCCTGGGTTACAACGAATACATGGTGGCACGCAGCAACGTGAATACCCAGCCTGTGGATTACGAGCAGAACTTCAGTATTTCGTTCTCTCTGCTGGGTCTGGCCGGTGTTTCACCGGTTGGTGCAGCGTCAGCCAGCGGCAATGCCATTGCCTATGGCCGTCCTTTCTACCTGAATAATTAACTGGCCGGGCCTCGGCCCGTCCATACCAACTGCGCATTGAAGCGCCCTGGATACGGATATGAAAATGTGGAAGTCTCTAATTCTCGGCCTGTCTCTTCTGGGCCTGACGACCGGCTCGATGGCCGCTCTGAAGCCGCTCGATAAGGTAGTCACCATTGTCAACGACAGCGTGATCCTGCAAAGCGATGTTGATGCCATGCTGAAAACCGTCCATCTGAACGCCGCCCGTCAGGGACAGCCGCTGCCGGATGACAGCATTCTGGTCAATCAGGTGCTGGAAAAGCTCATCATGGAAACCCTGCAATTGCAGCAGGCCGATCAGTTCGGGATCCGTATTGATGACAACCGGCTCGACAGCGCCATTGCCCAGCTCGCAGCAGAGCGCAAAATGTCGGTTGCCCAGCTCCAGCAGGAACTGGCCGGTGCCGGGATCAGCTACGCCATCTTCCGCGAACAGATCCGCCGTGATCTGACAGCCAGTGAAGCCCGTACCATTATGGTCCGCCGCCGGATCAACATTCTGCCGCAGGAAGTTGAAAACCTGGCCACTCAGCTCAACCAGCAACAGCAGGAAGGTGTTCAGTACAATGTCAGCCACATCCTGATCCGTCTGGAGGAAGGCGCCAGCCAGACCGACCGCCAGTCCGCTGAACGTAAAGCGAAAGATCTGGTTGCCCAACTGAACAAAGGCGCCGACTTCGCCAGCCTGGCCTACAGCGCCTCGAATGGCCCGAAAGCCCTTCAGGGCGGTGCCTGGGGCTGGATGAGCCCGGAAGAAATGCCGACTATCTTCGCCGATCAGATCCATGCACAGGGGAAAGGTGCTATCATAGGGCCATTCCGCAGTGGTGTGGGTTACCACATTCTCAAAGTCAATGATGTGAAAGGTCTGGAGACTGTTTCGGTCACCGAAGTGAATGCCCGCCACATCCTGCTGAAAACCTCCGTTATTCTGAGTGATGACGGAGCGAAAAAAGAGCTGGAGCAGGTTCGCAAGGACATTTTGTCCGGTCAGCGCAGCTTTGCTGATGCGGCTCAGGCACTGAGTGCTGATCCGGGCTCTGCCGTCAACGGCGGTGAACTGGGCTGGCAAACGCCTGACATTTATGTCCCTGAATTCAAGGCACAGGTCGAAACGCTGCCGAAAGGCACCATCAGTGAACCGTTCAAAACGGTACACGGCTGGCACATTGTAGAAGTGCTGGATCGCCGCCAGGTCGACCGGACTGATGCAGCGGTGAAGAACCGTGCCTACCGGATCCTCTTCAGCCGGAAATTTAATGAGGAAGCACAGGCGTGGCTGCAGGAACTGCGGGCCGGCGCCTATATTGAACAACCAGGATATGATGATGAACAAGGTTAAACGTATTGCCATCACGCCGGGAGAACCGGCGGGAATTGGCCCGGATCTCGTGATCGCGCTGGCACAACAGTCCTGGCCGCACGAGCTGGTGATTTGTGCCAACACCGGGCTGATGGCAGAACGTGCAGCCCTGTTGGGTTTACCACTGGAAATCATCCCTTATGATGCAAACCGCCCGGCACAACCGCACCGTCCGGGCACGCTGGTGATTGCGGACCATCCGCTGAAAGCCACTGTGACGCCGGGTGAACTGGACGAACAGAACGGTCACTATGTACTGGATACCCTGAGACACGCCGCCGAGGGCAACATGGACGGCGAATTCGCCGCCCTGGTTACCGGTCCGGTTCACAAGGGCATTATTAACCGTGCAGGCGTGTCATTCAGCGGCCACACGGAATTTTTCGCCCAGCAGGCTCAGTCCAACCAGGTGGTCATGATGCTGGCAACCGAAGGCTTACGGGTCGCGCTGGTCACAACGCATATTCCGCTGGCTTACGTGGCGAAAGCCATCACTGTGGATCGCATCCATCAGGTGATCCGCGTACTGCACGCTGACCTGATCAGTAAGTTCGGTATCCGGAAACCTACAATTTATGTCTGTGGCCTCAACCCGCATGCCGGGGAAGGCGGACACCTTGGCCGGGAGGAGATCGAAGTGATCACTCCGGCACTGAATATCCTCAGAGAAGAGGACGGGATGGATCTGGTTGGCCCACTGCCAGCCGATACCATCTTCCAGGATAAATATCTGGCAGAAGCTGATGCGGTACTGGCGATGTATCACGATCAGGGTCTGCCAGTTCTGAAATTCAAAGGTTTTGGTAATGCCGTCAACATCACGTTGGGGCTGCCTTTTATCAGAACATCAGTTGATCATGGTACCGCACTGGAACTTGCGGGTACCGGACAGGCGGATATCGGGAGCCTCAGGACAGCGCTTTCCCACGCCATCGAAATGGTAGACAAACAACAATGAGCAGTGATCAGGTCCATTTAGGCCACCGCGCCCGTAAGCGCTTTGGCCAGAACTTCTTGCACGACGACTACATCATCGACAATATCGTCGCCGCCATTAACCCGAGACCCGGCCAGAACCTGGTGGAAATCGGTCCGGGACTTGGCGCCCTGACAGAGCCTGTCGGCAAGCAGGTCGACAAATTCACCGTCATTGAGCTGGACCGCGATCTGGCCGAGCGTCTGCGTCACCATCCGGATCTGTCCAGCAAGCTGACGATCCACGAAGGCGATGCCATGCGTTTCGACTTCACACAGCTGATCAAAGAAAACAACAAACTGCGGATTTTTGGCAACCTGCCATACAACATTTCGACTCCGCTGATGTTCCACCTGTTCAGCTTCCACCAGCATATCGAAGATATGCACTTCATGCTGCAGAAAGAAGTGGTTAATCGTCTGGCGGCAGGTCCTGGCAGCAAAGCCTATGGCCGTCTGACTGTCATGGCACAGTACTACTGCAAAGTCATGCCGGTACTGGAAGTACCGCCAAGTGCCTTCAAACCGGCACCGAAGGTCGATTCAGCGGTGGTACGCCTGTCGCCGTATGAGACGTTGCCGCACCCGTGTACGAACCTGAAATGGCTGGATCGTGTGACTCGCGAAGGTTTTAACCAGCGCCGCAAAACCGTGCGAAACTGTTATAAAGCACTGATGGACAGTGAGACACTGGAGAGTCTGGGGATCACCCCGTCATCCCGACCTGAAAACCTGAGCCTTGAGCAATTCGTGGCGATGGCGAACTGGCTGGATGCTAACCACAGCCATTAAGCAGGAAGCCGGACCAAAGGTCCGGCAGCTGGTCAGAGTCGTAATCGAAAGGAAGCAGCAAGGTGAACAACAAAGCTAACCCAACCATCAAATGCCGGGTCATCACCCACTACATTGATGACCAGTCCGAACCGGAACAGGATCGCTACGTTTTTTCCTATACCATTACCATTTGCAATCTCGGTCAGGGTTCAGCACAGCTCCTACGCCGCCGCTGGCTGATCACAGATGCCAATGGTAAAAAGCTGGTCGTCGAAGGTGAAGGCGTTGTGGGTGAGCAACCGACGATCGCAGCCAATGATGAATATACCTATACCAGCGGAACCATCATCGAAACCCCGCTGGGCGTGATGGAAGGTCATTACATCATGATTGATGAAGCCGGCAATGAATTCACGGCAGAAATTCTGCCATTCCGCCTCGCCATTCCGAATATTCTTCACTGAGCAGGACTGCCATGGCAACCTATCTGGTCGGCGACATTCAGGGCTGTTACCGTGAACTCTGTACTTTGCTGGAGCAAGTTGGCTTCAGTGAAAAATCAGATGAACTCTGGCTGGCGGGTGATCTTGTCGCCCGGGGACCGGACTCCCTTTCCACCCTGCGCCTTATAAAATCGCTGGGCAGCAATGCCACCACGGTTCTGGGAAACCACGATCTGCACTTACTTGCTATCGCCCGCGGGATTGGCAGCGCCAAACCCAAAGACCGTGTCGATCCGATTCTGACCGCCAATGACAGCGATGCACTGCTGGACTGGCTCAGCCACCAGCCTTTGTTTGCTGAACATGCTGTCCATCCGATCGTCATGGCGCATGCCGGCATCCCACCTCAATGGCAGCTCGAAGATGCCCGCCGCTGTGCCCGTGAAGTTGAAAGCATGCTTCAGGGTGAAAATCAGTTGTGGCTGCTGACCCATATGTACGGCAATGAGCCCGATTTGTGGGATCCGGAGTTATCCGGACTGGAACGGATGCGCTACAGCATCAACGCCCTGACCCGGATGCGTTTTCTGCACCCGGACGGACGCCTGGAAATGCACTGCAAACTGCCGCCGGGTGAACCGGGGACAGAACAGTTCATTTCGTGGTTTGACTTTCCCCGCGCACAACCGCTGGGCAAAACCGTTATTTTTGGACACTGGGCTTCACTGATGGGCCACCGGGATGATCATGTGATCGGACTAGATACCGGTTGCGTCTGGGGCAATCAGCTCACCATGCTGCGCTGGGAAGATCAGCAGCTATTTCAGCAAGATCGGCTGGATCCTTAGTCCGCCCCACTAACGGAAGCAATCACGGCTTCCCGGGTCGCGGCAAATTCTTCTCTTAACCAATTCAGAAAAATCCCCACCCTTTCATCCGCTTCAATCGCATGCGGTGACAGCAGGTAATAAAAAGAGTCATCCGGTGTGAAGCCGCAGGGGGCAGCCAGCTGCCCATTCCGGATGTCACTCCCGACCATATAAATTGAACTCAGCCCGAAACCTGAACCGGCGTGTACCGCTTCCAGCATAATGTAGAAGTGTTCAAACCACATATCATCACTGCTGTTGACAGGCTGCTGGGTTCGTTGCTGCCACTCATTCCAGGCATCTGGCCGGGTTTTGGTGTGCAGCGTTGTGACTGAACCGGACAGTACTTTTCCGCTGGCAAACTTTTCAGCCAGAATGACCGGTCCCATCATCTCCGGGCCGATCGGCTCAGCATGATAATCCGGCTTCCAGTTGAAATCGTTGCGACGAATGGCGATGTCTGCCTGACTTTTCACAAAATCAATCGGTCCGCCGGACGCACTCAGGTGCAATTCAATCTCAGGATGTGCCGCTTTAAAATCAGCCAGCCGGGGGATCAGCCACTTCATCATAATGGTCGGCTCACAGGAAACGACGAGAGGCGCCTGACTTCCTTCCGTGTTCAGCTCTTTCAGCGCATTCTTCAGAATCGCCAGCATCTCATGGCAGGCTGTTCTTAATTTCACGCCGTCTTTCGTGAGGAAAATGCCACGATTTCGCCGCTCAAATAAGGTCACACCCAGCACACTTTCCAGTTGCTTGATCTGACGACTGACCGCTGATTGCGTCACACACAGTTCGTCTGCCGCTTTCACCAGACTCTGATGTCGCGCGGCAGCCTCAAAAAAACGCAAAGCATTTAAGGAAGGAAGATTCATATCCGTGACTTTTTCTCAAGTATTTTGATTACAACAAATCAATATTCATTTTACGAGAAATCATCAACAATATGAACCAGATGACTTAACAAATATAACGACGTAAGTTGGTGATTGAAGTGTCAATTAAAGAAATCTGCAGTAGTTTAACGGAAAAAAGCTATTGTTTCATTGATGGTGAAACCATGTCGTCCATCATTCAAAAACGAGATCCTTACGGGTTAGATGACTGGACACAATTTAAAAACAGTTGGAATCATTTACAACTTGATACATATATGGCTGATGGCGGCACCTACAGAAAGCGTAAATATGCGACGCTGAGCTCCCCGGCCTCCAGTGGCGAATGGGTCTTGGAACCACACCAGCCTCATTATCAGGGACTTTATTATAACAACCTCAATGGCGGGGTTGAGCGTCATTATGTACCGATTGATGATGACATTATCTACAGCAATACTTTCAATCAAATTTTGAAATTAGGTTGTGAGATTTTCAGCCAGATGTCTCCCGAATCAGACTGGCACATTGAAACGCATCAATTTCGTATTGAATCCAATGGTGAAATAAGCGGAAAGCCGACCCCCGAAGGCATTCACCGGGACGGCGTTGATTACATTTTAATGATGATGGTCAACCATCAAAATCTATCCGGCGGTGTCACCACAATTTATGATTTGGATAAAAACCCGCTGACAAGCTTCTCCCTAAATAAGTCGATGGATACGGCTGTACTGAATGACCACAACCTGTTCCATGGCGTAAGTGAAATATTACAAGACCATCCGGACCAACAGACCATCAGGGACGTGCTTGTCGCTACATATCGTAAGAAAACATAATAAAACAACTGAGGGAATATACTCATGACAGAACTTATTGCTGTTGCCATTATTACGATTCTGGCCGTCATCAGCCCGGGAGCTGATTTCGCCATGGTTACACGAAACAGTTATCTTTATGGCAGAAAAGCAGGCATGCTGGCCGCCATTGGTATCGCACTCGGAGTGCTGATTCACGTCAGCTATACCATTCTGGGTGTCGGCCTGGTGATTTCGAAGTCGCCCATCCTGTTTTCAGTGATTAAAATCGTGGGTGCAGTTTACCTGATTTACCTGGGCTTCAATACGTTCAGTACCAAGGTGAAGCTTGCAATCGACCTGACTGAAACCGCCGCTATGTCGAACTTTCAGTCACTGCGTCAGGGCTTTTTCACCAATGCACTCAACCCGAAAACAACCCTGTTTGTCCTGAGTACATACACCCAGGTTGTGAACCCGGAAACCCCGCTGACATTGCAGATTGCTTACGGTCTCTTTATGTCATTCGCCCACTGGTTCTGGTTCAGCCTCGTCGCCCTGTTTTTTTCTCAGGAAAAATTACGTGCCGCAATGCTGAATAAACAAATCGTTTTAAACCGGGCAATTGGCGGCATCTTAATGTTCCTTGGTATTTCACTGGCCCTCTCACCCATGGTAGGTTAATCCAATGAATATTGCTTGTATCGACATGGAAGGTGTTCTTATTCCTGAGCTTTGGCCTTTATTAGCGGAAAAATATGATATTCCGGAACTGACCAAAACAACCCGGGAAGAACCTGATTATGAAAAACTGGTTTCGGAAAGAATTAACATTCTGAACCGGGAAAAGATCACACTGCTGGATGTTATTAAAACTGTAGATGATATTGAACCTCTGGAAGGGGCAAAATCATTTATTGATAAGCTGTCAAAGAAATATAAAGTTGTTTTGGTATCCGATGCTTTTTATCAAATGCTTTACCCATTATGGTTAAAGATCGGTCAACCCAAACTTTACTGCCATTACTTTCAGCTAAATAAAAGTGGGTTTATTGAAAAAGCAGACTATACGCGTAAGAAAGGAAAAATTGAGATCATCGAAAAGTACAACCGAAACAATAATAATATTATTTCGATTGGTGATGCTTTCAACGATCTGGAAATGCTGTCTGCTTCCAGCACCGGTTATTTATTTAAACCGTCCGAAATCGTTCGGAAAATGGCACCACCAGTGAATATTGTTGATTCCTATGATCAGATTCTGACCATGGAGCAACTGAATTAAAACACCCTGAAGTATGCTTCAAACAGCTCCCGTCCAATAGAGCGGGAGCTGAATTGATCAGACTCACGAATCAGATGACGAGTTTCGCTCCAGCACCACAAATGTCATGTCATGGGCATTCTTTTCATCCGCACGGTAAGCTTCACTGTAGCTTTGCTGCCAGTCGCTCCCCCAGTCAGGAAAGCAGGTATCGCCTGCCACACTGAGATCAATAAAAGTCAGATACAGGCGGTCAGCCATCGGCAGACATTCAGCATACACACTGCCACCACCAATGATCATCAGTTCATCCGTGTCTCCGGCGGCCGTTTTTGCAGCATCAAGGCTACTGACTACCGTAACCCCTGCCGCGGCAAATTCAGGGCTGCGACTGATCACAATATTGTGCCGTCCCGGCAATGGCCGGCCGATGGATTCAAAAGTTTTGCGTCCCATAACAACCGGTTTCCCCATGGTCACTTTCTTAAACCAGGCGAAGTCTGCGGGCAGGTGCCAGGGCATCGCATTGTCTTTACCAATCACTCTGTTCTTTGCCATCGCGGCAACCATACTGATGATCACGCATCTCACTCCTTTTAAATCACTGGTCGGCGACGATAAAACATTAAGCCGGGCATTGCCAGCCCGATTGCCAGCGCTGCAATTGTAAAAACAGCGGTGATCCCGTTTGCAACCATCGACTGCCACAAAGCCTGACTATAGCCCTGCTGATTAATTTCCACCAAGGCAATCATTGTCTTAAATGCATACACACCCGGAACCATCGGGATCACAGCAGCAACCGTAAAGACATGCGGCGGAGCCACTAAACGCCTTGACCACAAAATGCCGGTCATGCCCACCAGCATTGCAGCAAAAAAACTGGCCCATTCAATCGGCATTGCCTGATGCATCAGGACAAATCGACAGCCATGGCCGATCGCCCCCGCCAGCGCGCAATATTTCAATGCCCGGACCGGTACATTGAAAACCATCGCAAAGCCGACCGCAGGGATCGCCGCCAATGCCATATCGGCAGATAATGCGTACACCCATTGCCATATCGTCATGCCAGCCACCCCCAGACATGAAACAGATTCATCGCAGCAACAATCCCCAGACTGGTTGCTAACGTCAGCAAACTGGCCATCACCCAACGGGAAATTCCCAGATTCACAAATCCAGAGACCATATCCGCCACCGCATTTATCAGCGGAAACCCGGGCACCAGTAACAACACGGAAGAAGCCATCGCCAGAAAAGGCTGATTTCCCCAGCCAAATAATGGCGCTACGGCAGAGACAGACGTGGCGGTAAATGCCGCTGCGGCAAAGGTAACCAGCGGATTGAAATGATGCTGCGCCATGTACAACCGCAGTGCCATCGCAGCTGCCGCGGCCAGGGTGGTGATTACCGCAATCATCCCGTCACCGCCCGCCAGGATACTGAACGCCCCGCAGGACAATCCGATCATCACAATCACCAGCACCGGCGGGTATCGCTGAGGCTGAATGCGATCCAGCCGCTTCGCCAGCGTCGCAGGATCCAGCAGACCTTTTTCAGCCATGATACACACATGATGGATCCGGGTGATCACCGCCATGTTGATCCCATGATCCCGGCATCGGCGTGTGGTCGTAATACAATGACCCTGACGCCGGACAGTCACCACGATGGCATTAGCCGTCAGGGCAATATCGACTTCCTCAGCCCCCATGGCCAGACCGAGCCGCTGGCTGACATTCACAACCACAGCGGATTCAGCACCATGCTGGAGCAGCTTTTGTCCGGCCTGAGCCACGATTCGGGCAATGTCCCGCAACACACTCACTGATACTTCCTCCATGCCTTCCCTCCCGAGAGTCACCTCTCTTGCCGATTATCTCCGTTGAGCAGAATATCAGTTTGATGAAGCACAAAAAAACCGCTCCTGAGAGCGGTTTTTTGCAACAAAGACTGTTCGTTAAGGCTTGTAAATGATTTCGACGTCATAGTCGTCTTCATTCCAGTCATCCCAGTCGTCATCATCGTCGTCATCTTTCTCAGCAGCGCCTTTCTTCAGCTGCTGTTCGTGGTAATCATCCCACTTAAAGTCGACTTTGGTTTCTTCCGCTTCATCTTCTTCCACAATCACTTGCGGAATTGATTCGATCAGCGTCATCAGCTCATAAGTCAGCGGTTTGGTACCGGTACGGTTCAGTGCCGAGATGCAGAAGTACTTGTCTTCCCATGCCAGCGCTTCCAGAACTTCCTGGATCTTTTCCTGAGCTTCATCTTCCGGCAGCAGATCCACCTTGTTGAACAGGATCCAGCGTGGCTTGTTTGCCAGTTTATCGCTGTACTGCTCCAGCTCATTGATGATGGTGAAGGCATTCTCCACCGGATCAGAGCCATCAGCCGGCAGCAGATCGATCATGTGCAGCAGGACCCGGCAACGTTCCAGGTGTTTCAGGAAACGGATCCCCAGACCAGCACCGTCAGCTGCACCTTCAATCAGTCCCGGAATATCCGCAACGACGAAACTGCGCTCGTTATCCACACGGACGACACCCAGGCTTGGTACCAGTGTGGTAAACGGATAATCCGCCACTTTTGGCTTCGCCGCAGATACCGCACGGATAAAGGTCGACTTACCCGCATTCGGCAGACCCAGCATACCGACGTCAGCAAGCAGCAGCAGCTCCAGACGCAGATGACGTATCTCACCCTTGGTACCCATTGTTTTCTGGCGTGGTGCACGGTTCACGGACGATTTGAAGCGTGTATTGCCCAGACCGTGGAATCCGCCCTTCGCCACCATAATTTTCATACCATGCTTCGTCAGGTCAGCAATGACTTCACCGGTTTCTTCATCGACCGCGCGTGTCCCGACAGGCACAGACAGAACGCAGTCATTTCCGCGTTTACCGGTACAGTTGCCGCCGCGGCCATTTTCGCCACGTTCCGCAGCATGAAAACGTTCGAAACGGTAATCGATCAGGGTATTGAGGTTTTCGTCAGCCAGCAGGTAAACATCACCACCGTCGCCGCCATCACCACCGTCAGGACCGCCTTTCGGAACATACTTTTCACGGCGGAAGCTGACAGTACCATTACCGCCGTCACCGGCATCGACCCGGATTACCGCTTCATCTACAAATTTCATCTTATTCTCCGCACTCTGGCGTTCACTCAATCAGGCAGCTGTACGCCACTCTGCTTATTGTAATACCAATCGGAATAATTCTCAGGCAAGGCTTTGCCTATGGGCAGTAGGCAGCAGAACGGCAGCGCTCTGCGCCATAACAAAAAGCCCCGCCAGTTGGCAGGGCTTTCTCGTTCTTGGCGAACCCGAGATTACTCAGCTTCGATAGAAACGAATTTACGGTTCTTAGGACCTTTCACTTCGAATTTCACTTTGCCGTCAGACAGAGCGAACAGAGTGTGGTCTTTACCGCAACCTACGTTGTTACCAGCGTGGAACTTGGTACCACGTTGACGAACGATGATGTTGCCTGCCAGTACAGATTCACCACCGAAGCGCTTAACACCCAGGCGTTTACTTTCTGAGTCACGGCCGTTACGAGTAGAACCGCCAGCTTTTTTGTGTGCCATCTCTAAACTCTCCTAATTCTTAAGCGCTGATGCCAGTGATCTTGACTTCAGTGAACCACTGACGGTGGCCCATTTGCTTACGAGAATGCTTACGACGACGGAACTTAACGATTTTCACTTTATCGCCGCGACCGTGTGTAATTACTTCTGCAGTCACTTTGCCACCAGCTACGAATGGCGCACCAACTTTAACGTCTTCACCGTTAGCAACCAGAAGAACGCTGTCAAATTCAACGTTCGCACCAGTTTCAACGTCCAGTTTTTCCAAGCGTAAGGTCTGGCCTTCGCTTACTCGGTGTTGCTTACCACCACTTTGGAAAACAGCGTACATGTCTTACTCCGCTCTTCCGCATAGGCCATTCGCCACGTAAAAATTGGGCAATGGGTATGCGCTTAATCTTGTCATCAATAGGGCGCGAATATTACTGGAAAACGCGGGTCTTGGCAAGCCGTTGGCTAAAGAAAATTGGCGAAAAGCTGCTCAGCAGGAAAAGTCATTCAATTTGCTCGACCAGAGGTTAGGAAGCTGACAAGTTTTTAGTGTAGTATGCGTGCATATTTCTTATTTTGATTGCGCCGATACGGCTTACAATTTTGCTGGATGTATCATGGATTTCAAAGCTATCCAAGCACTCACCGCCGATGACATGGCGGCGGTTGACGCAAAGATTCAAGCACAACTGACCTCAGAAGTCGCCCTGATCAACCAACTGGGATATTACATTGTCAGCAGTGGCGGAAAACGACTCCGTCCGATGCTGGCCGTGCTGGCAGCCCGGGCCTTAGGTTACGACGGTGATCAGCACACCACTGCCGCTGCCTTTATCGAATTTACCCATACAGCCACCCTGCTCCATGATGATGTGGTGGACGAGTCTGACATGCGCCGTGGAAAGGCAACCGCCAACGCTGCTTTTGGAAATGCAGCCAGTGTTCTGGTGGGCGATTATATCTACACCCGCTCGTTTCAGATGATGACCAGCCTGCGATCATTGCGGATCCTGGATATCATGAGTGAAGCGGTGAATGTCATCGCGGAAGGTGAAGTTCAGCAGTTGATGAACTGCAACGATCCCGATACGACCGAAGCCAGCTACATGCAGGTGATTTATTCCAAAACAGCCCGTCTGTTCGAAGCTGCAACTCAAGTCGCTGCCATTCTGGCTGAAGCACCGGAAACCGTGGAAGCCGCCATGCAGGATTATGGCCGCTACCTGGGCACGGCTTTCCAGCTCATTGATGACGTTCTGGATTACAGTGCCGACGGCGAAGAGATGGGTAAAAACGTCGGTGATGATCTGGCGGAAGGCAAACCAACGCTGCCGCTGCTGCATGCCATGCATCATGGAAATGCCGAGCAGTCAGCCATGATCCGCGAAGCCATTGAGCAAGGCAACGGACTGGATAAACTGCAACCGATTCTGGCCTGTATGGAAGAACACGGCTCTCTGACCTACACACAAAAGCGTGCTGAGGAAGAGGCAGAAAAAGCCATTGCTGCGCTGTCTGTGCTGCCTGACAGTGACTATAAAACAGCGCTGGTCGCATTAGCTCGCCTGTCGGTTAACCGCACTAAATAACCCTTTCAACACCTCTTTTGAACGGCCTGACATCTGCTCAGGCCGTATGCTGCCGCAAACCAGCCCGTTCTCATCTCCGGATCTTCCATACGCTATAGTTAAACAGACCCTGGTTAGATTTCTTCCAGAGCGGGAGGTCAGTATGCAAGCCAAAGATCTGAAACGGGGAATGTGGGTAGAGTATCCGCAAGGGATCGCAGAAGTGATCGAGATCGATCCGGATCATGACACTGCGCTGATCGAAAACCTCAAGGATCACAAAAGGATCCATATCCAATGCAGCGAGCTGATTGACGAGCCGCAGCTGCACGGCAACTGCCGGGATTATTACTGAGCCGGTCAGCAAACACAAAAGTGTAATCCACAAAAACAACAAAGCGGCCCGTTGGCCGCTTTGTTTCGTGTTCTCCGGCCACACACCGGAAAGTTGGCAGCTTACTTGGCTGCGAACTCTTCACCCAGCTTGATATCGCCTTTCAGGGTATCCAGCATGCTGTCCAGTGCGTTTTGTTCAAATGCACTCAGCTTGCCGTAATCCAGGATCTCTTCAATCCCGTTTTTACCCAGACGAACTGGCTGTGCAAAGAAACGGGCATGTTTGCCATTTCCTTCAACATAAGCGCACTCAACCACGTTCTGCTCACCTTGCAGGGCACGAACCAGAGACAGACCGAAACGGCAAGCCGCCTGACCCATAGACAGCGTTGCAGAGCCGCCACCAGCTTTTGCTTCAACAACTTCAGTACCAGCGTTCTGGATGCGAGGCGTCAGCGCTTTCACTTCTTCTTCAGTGAACTCAACACCTTCAACCTGAGACAGCAGCGGCAGAATTGTGACGCCTGAGTGACCGCCGATGACCGGTACTTTCACTTCACGAGGGTTCAGACCTTTCAGTTCACCGACGAACGTTTCAGAACGGATCACATCCAGTGTGGTCACACCAAACAGTTTACGCTCGTCGTAAACACCGGCTTTCTTCAGCACGTCTGCAGCAATTGCAACCGTCGTGTTCACCGGGTTGGTGATGATACCCACGCAAGCCTGAGGACAAACAACGGCAATTTTCTCAGCCAGAGATTTCACGATGCCCGCGTTCACATTGAACAGATCCGCACGATCCATACCTGGTTTACGCGCAACACCCGCAGAAATCAGAACCACATCTGCACCTTCAAGCGCAGGAGTTGGATCTTCACCCGCATAACCTTTGATAGAAACAGGCGTTGGGATGTGGCTCAGGTCAGCCGCGACACCTGGAGTTACAGGGGCAATATCATAAAGTGCCAGGTCAGAGCCGGCAGGCAGTTCATTTTTCAGCAGCAGAGCCAGAGCCTGGCCAATACCACCAGCCGCGCCAATAACAGCAACTTTCATTTTCGTTCTCCTTTACGATAGATGTGAGGGTTCATGAGGCAGACCCTTCGCACTGACATCAGGTATAGGCCCAATGTTTCAAACCCTTACTTATATATCTCAGTTTCTCGGGCACCAAGACGGTATAGCAAGCCTTCGCGAAATACAATCATACCCCCTCAGCTTTGCGATGTTACGCAGGCTGTCATCACATTTTCTACTCAACAAAAAAGGTAAACATCAGTCTCGCTTGCAGTTATTTTCAATAATTATGCAGTCAGCTAAACTCAGAACAATAACTTAGTCCCAAGTTTGCATGAACACTGTTTGCTACAGCCTAGGTGGTTGTGACAAAATATGACCCCTCTCCCTGTACATGAAATTTACTTATGCGTAGCTCCGATAAACAAGAACGCTTGATCAAAGCATTCAAAGCCATACTCAAGGAAGAAAAATTCAGCTCTCAAGGTGAGATCGTCGATGCCTTGAAAGCACAGGGTTTCGATAATATTAACCAATCGAAAGTGTCACGGATGCTGACGAAATTCGGTGCGGTACGTACCCGAAATGCCAAAATGGAAATGGTGTACTGCCTGCCGGTCGAACTGGGTGTGCCAACCATCAGCAGCCCGCTGAAAGAGCTGGTGATGGAAGTTGGCTATAACCATGCCATGGTCGTGATCCACACGGGTCCCGGGGCTGCTCAGGTCATTGCCCGCCTCCTGGACTCGCTGGGCCGCGCTGAAGGTATCCTGGGCGTTGTCGCGGGTGACGATACAATTTTCATCACCCCGACCCTGACGACGACCGCCGAGCAGCTGTTCGACTCAGTCTGTTCGCTGTTTGATTACAGCAAGTAAGTCAATCGTCGCACAACGCTCTCTCTGAGGAATAGAGAGAGCGTGCATCTCCTCCCCTACTGAAAAATCCCTTCTGCCTGAGCCCAAAGACCGAAAATGAATGGATAGTTATGCTATTTATTCGGGTGTGATGTCTCAATCTCATTACTTTTTCACAAAAATGTGTTTACATAATTTTAAATACACTTAAATCGTTTGCTATTATCTCCTTGATTTGTTTAAAGCATTGCGAACTGAAAACCGGAAGCACCGTTCGCTGCTGATAAGAATTTACACAACAGGAAGGGATCACAATGGCCTTAACAAAACTGCTCAAAGTCGGCGCATTGTCTGCGACGGTTCTGGCTTCAGGGCTGGCACAAGCTGCAGATTTCATCACAATCGGAACCGGCTCAGTGACCGGTGTCTACTACCCGACGGGTGGCGCGATCTGTAAGCTGGTGAATAACGAACGACAAACCAATGGCATTCGCTGTTCTGTCGAATCAACCGGCGGTTCCATTTACAACGTGAACACCATGCGTGCCGGAGAACTGGACTTCGGTGTGGTTCAGTCTGACTGGCAATACCACGGCTACAACGGAACCAGTGAATTCAAGGAAATGGGCCCGTATAAAGACATGCGTGCCGTATTCTCCCTGCATACCGAACCCTTCAACGTCATTGCCCGTGCCGACTCCGGCATTAACAACATTGAAGACCTGAAGGGTAAACGCGTGAACATCGGTAACCCGGGTTCAGGTGACCGTGCCACGATGGAAGTCGTGATGAAAGCGCTGGGCTGGACCAAAGATGACTTCAAACTGGCCGCTGAACTGAAGGGTTCTGAGCGTTCTCAGGCTCTGTGTGACAACAAGATCGATGCCTTTGTCTACGTTGTTGGCCATCCGAACGGTTCCATCAAAGAAGCAACAACCTCCTGTGATGCCAAACTGGTTTCTGTGACTGGTCCGGCGATCGACAAACTGGTTGCAGACAACCCGTACTACGCAAAATCGACGGTACCGGGTGGTATGTATCGTGGTTCTGACAAGGATGTGCACAGCTTTGGTGTCGCAGCGACGCTGGTCACTTCAACCAAAGTGTCTGACGATGTCGTTTACGCGCTGACCAAAGCCGTCTTCGAAAACTTCCATGTCTTTACCCGTCTGCACCCAAGTTTCGCCAACCTGAAAAAAGAGGACATGGTGAAAGCCGGTATTTCTATCCCGCTTCATCCGGGCGCAGAGAAATACTACAAAGAAGTCGGCCTGATTAAATAAGCCGGCCATATCTCGACTGACTAAGGTGCACCGTCTCTGCGGTGCACTTTTGTCTGTAAGCACAATGAAATACGCCAACAGGCGAATGAGTCTGTCTAAGATAAAGACTGAACCTCAAACTTGAAACTCCGGATCGCTCCTGAAATAAGGAAGTAGTATGACAAAAACCGACTCGAACGATGTCCAGGACATGGTGGCACAGGCGGATACCGGCGCACGCAGTCCCGAAGGACTGCAGGGACGAATTTTGTGGGTGGTGGCCCTTTGCTGGTCATTGTTCCAGCTTTGGTATGCATCCCCGCTCCCTTTTATCACCGATATCGGTAAATTTAACAGCACCGAAGCGCGTGCTATCCATCTGGCCTTTGCGATTTTTCTCGCCTTTACTGCTTTTCCGGCCCTCAAAAGCTCGCCCAGAGACAGAATTCCGCTGCAGGACTGGATATTAGCCCTGCTGGCCAGCTTTGCAGCCGGTTATATCCTTCTGTTCTACGAAGCTCTGTCCGGCCGTGCCGGAGCACCGACCACCTTTGATGTGGCCACAGCCGTCATGGGGATGGTGCTGTTGCTGGAAGCGACACGCCGGGCCCTGGGGCCGCCGTTGATGATCGTGGCCTCCGTATTCCTGCTGTACACCTTTGCCGGTCCGTACATGCCGGATGTCATTGCCCACAAAGGTGCCAGTCTCAACAAAGCCATGTCACATCTGTGGCTGACGACAGAAGGGGTCTTCGGGGTCGCGCTGGGTGTATCCACGGCTTTTGTTTTCTTATTCGTGCTGTTTGGCGCCATGCTGGAACGTGCCGGTGCCGGCGCCTACTTCATCAAAGTCGCTTTTTCATTGCTAGGCCACATGCGGGGCGGTCCGGCCAAAGCGGCCGTCGTAGCATCCGGTTTATCCGGACTGGTCTCCGGTTCGTCAATCGCAAACGTAGTGACCACGGGCACATTCACCATTCCCCTGATGAAACGCGTCGGCTTTCCCGGCTACAAAGCCGGTGCAGTTGAAGTTGCCGCATCAACAAACGGTCAGCTGACACCACCAATTATGGGGGCCGCGGCTTTCCTGATGGTGGAATATGTCGGTGTGTCTTATGTGGAAGTCATTAAAGCCGCCATTCTGCCTGCGCTGATCTCCTACATCGCGCTGCTTTACATCGTCCATCTGGAAGCCTGTAAAGCCGGAATGACCGGACTGCCGCGCCGTTACCGTCCCACACTGGCACAAAAGCTCCTCTCATTTACCGGGATCATCGTCGGTCTGACTGTGATCAGTGCCCTCGTTTATTACGGGATTGGCTGGACCAAAGATGTCTTTGGTGCTGCAGCCACACCTATCATTGCCGTTGCGATCCTCATCGCCTATGTGGCTCTGATCCGGGTTGCCGCCGACTACAAGGATCATTTACTGGAAGATCCCGATCAGGAGCTGACCGAAGTCCCGGATCCGGGTCCGACCGTAAAATCCGGCCTGTACTTTCTGCTTCCGATTGTCGTGCTGGTCTGGTGTCTGACCGTGGAGCGCTTCTCTCCGGGCCTGTCTGCTTTCTGGGCAACCGTCTTCATGATTTTCATTCTGCTGACTCAGCGTCCGTTGATGGCGTTGTTCACCAAAGAGCAGTCGTTGGCAAATGCTGCCCGAGAGGGCTGGCATGACCTGCTGGAAAGCCTGGTTTCCGGCGGCCGGAATATGATTGGGATCGGTGTTGCGACAGCAGCAGCCGGGATCATCGTTGGGGTGGTCACCCTGACCGGTATCGGGCTGGTCATGACGGACTTCGTCGAGTTCATTTCCGGCGGCAACATCATGCTGATGCTGCTGTTTACGGCGGTGATCAGCCTGGTCCTCGGTATGGGACTGCCCACTACAGCAAACTACATCGTGGTCTCGACCCTGATGGCGCCGGTCATCGTCACACTGGGTGCGGAAAACGGCCTGATCATCCCGTTACTGGCTGTGCATTTATTTGTGTTCTACTTCGGAATTCTGGCAGATGACACGCCGCCGGTCGGTCTGGCCGCCTTTGCCGCCGCAGCGATTGCCAAAAGCGATCCCATCCGGACTGGTATTCAGGGCTTCACCTATGACATCCGCACCGCGATCCTGCCATTCATGTTTATCTTTAACACCCAGCTGTTACTGATGGACATTGATACCTGGTGGCACCTGATGCTGACTGTGATATCAGCCATTCTTGCCATGCTGACGTTCTCGGCTGCCACACAGGGATGGTGGTTTACCAAAGTCAGATGGTGGGAAACCGTTGCCCTGTTAGTGATCACTTTCTCTCTGTTTCGTCCGGGGTTCTGGTGGGACATGGTCTATCCGCCCAAACATGAAATGCCGGGCACCCTGATTGTGGATGCGGCCGATAAACTGGCTGCCGGTGAACCACTTGAAGTACAGGTGACCGGGATGGATCTGCTGGGCGATCAAGTCACTAAGCATGTTCTGCTGCCATTTGATAAAGATGCCACAGATCCGAACCAGAAAATTACCTCTACAGGTCTGATGCTCAAACAGGAAGGCGAGAAGATGATCGTCGAACTGGTTGAATTTGGCAGCCCTGCTGAGCAGGCAGGCATTGATTTTGGCTGGGAAATCGTGACCGTCAGTCTGCCGGCAGCACGGCCAATGAAAGAGTGGGTGTTTGTGCCGACAATCGCACTGCTGGTGTTACTGGGCTGGAATCAGCGACGCAAAGCAAAGCTTGAAACAACTCACAAAGGTGAGCCAACCAAAAGTGCCTGACCGGACTACACTCTAGTCAGACGAAACACCTTCATCCACAGGCAGCCCTGCCTGTGGGTGTCTGACACAAAGAGGATGCCATGTATAAACACATTCTGGTGCCAGTCGATCTCAATGAAGAAGGGTTCTGCCACAAAGCCGTCGAACTGGCTGTCTGGCACGCCCGTCAATCCGGCGCAGTCGTCCACTTACTCAACGTCCTGCCCGGCATCCATATGGCGATCGTGTCCAGTTATTTTCCCAAAGATGCAGCCCGTAAAATCATGCAGGAGACCCAGCAGTCCCTGAAACAGTTCGCCGCGGAACATATTCCGGACGATGTTCAGCACACTGAAACCGTCTCAGAAGGCAAACCCTGGACAACCATTGTTGACCATGCGCATCAGCTCAAAGCGGATCTGATTATTATGCCCAGCCATCAGCGTTCGGGGGTCGATAAGCTGATGCTGGGTTCTGTCGCCGCCAAGGTTGTGGAAAATGCCCCGGGGCATATTCTGGTGCTAAAACCGGACTGATCAGGCGCGGTGATCATACCCCCAGCGCGGCACCAGTCCCTGCTCAACGCCAAGATGATCCAGAATCCGCGCCACCATAAAGTCGATCAGATCGTCAATCGTCTTCGGCTGATGATAAAAGCCCGGCGCGGCTGGCATAATGGTTGCGCCGAGATTAGAAAGCTTGAGCATGTTTTCCAGATGCAGGGATGAAAACGGGGTTTCCCTGACCACCATCAACAGCTGACCCCGCTCTTTCAGCACCACATCCGCGGCACGCTCCAGCAGATTGTCCGACATGCCATGAGCTACAGAAGCCAGCGTACCGGCGGAACAGGGGCAGATCACCATTTTCTTCGGTGCCGCCGAACCTGAAGCGACCGGAGAAAACCAGTCCTCTTTGCCGCACACCACCAGCTTATCGCCCTGATAATTCAGGTGCGCCGCCAGAGCCGTTTGCGCCACTTCCGGCCCCGACGGTAACTTCAGTCCATGCTCAGTTGCCAGAACCACCCGGGCTGCCGAAGAAATCAGCAGATACACCTGATAGTCCGCCGCCAGCAGACATTCCAGCAAACGCAGGCCATAGGGGGCACCGGATGCCCCGGTCCACGCAAGCGTGACCCGCTTATCCTGCATTGAAACCTCCCAGGGCGCGCAGCAGCTTGTCATGAATTCCGCCAAAACCACCGTTACTCATCACCAGAATGTTATCGCCCGGGCGAGCCGATGCGACAATCTGTTGCACCAGGGCATCAATATCGCCTTCACAGACAGCCGGTTGCGAGCACAGATCCGCAATCTCCTGCACTGACCACGGGATCGTGTCGGGCTGGAAGAGGAAAACTTTATCTGCTGCTGCCAGCGCAGGCGCCAGATCCGCTTTATGGACCCCCAGCTTCATGGTGTTCGAACGCGGCTCCAGCACCGCCAGGATGCGCGACTCGCCAACTTTGGCACGGAGCCCGCCAAGCGTCAGTTCGACTGCGGTTGGATGATGGGCAAAATCGTCATAGACCTTCACCCCGTGCTGTTCGCCTTTCAGCTCCAGTCGGCGCTTGGTATTAACAAAACGCGCCAGTGCATCGCAGGCCAGCTCCGGTGTCACGCCGACATGACGGGCCGCCGCGATCGCCATCAGGGCATTGCTGACATTATGATCGCCGACCAGATCCCAGCGGACTGTACCTGCGTGCTCGCCCTGGAACAGGACCTCAAACTCACTGCCGTCTGCACTCGATTTACGCGCCTGCCAATCGCCGTCTTCACCGCTGTATTCCAGCTCGCTCCAGCACCCCATGGCCAGGGTTTCATCAATCGCAGCTACGCCTTTCGGCGCCAGAATTTTTCCTTCACCCGGCACGGTCCGGACTAAATGATGGAACTGGCGCTGAATGGCGGCCAGATCCGAAAATATATCTGCGTGATCGAACTCCAGATTGTTCATAATTAGCGTTCGTGGTCGATAATGAACAAACTTAGAACGCTTATCGAAAAAAGCACTATCGTATTCGTCCGCTTCGACGACGAAAAAACAACTTTCGCCTAAGCGCGCGGAAACACCGAAGTTTCCGAGCACACCGCCCACCAGAAAACCGGGTTGATAACCACAATCCTCAAGGATCCAGGCCAGCATGCTGGCGGTCGTCGTCTTCCCGTGAGTCCCGGAAACTGCCAGCACCCAGCGGTCATGTAACAAAAATTCCTGCAGCCACTGCGGGCCCGAGGTATAACGCAGGTTTTTATTCAGAACAGACTCCACACAAGGATTTCCGCGGCTCATGGCATTGCCAATCACCACCAAATCTGGTGCAGGTTCTAATTGGGCAGGATCATAACCCTGAATAATTTCAATACCTTGAGACTCAAGCATCGTGCTCATCGGCGGATAAACATTGGCATCGCTACCGGTCACTTTATGGCCAAGCTGCTTCGCCAGCATGGCGGCACCGCCCATAAAAGTACCGCAGATTCCGAGAATATGGATATGCATAACTGTCGGCTCACAAACAAAAAATAGGTCACGACCACGCTTCAGTGTTACTTCGTTACCATAAAAAAGATCTTTATATACAATTGCATCAAACAATAACTGGCCAGTGGCCTGGGGTACAGTTCAATTGTCCGAAAAGAGGCATTGTACCCGACATTTCTTACCCCCATGACAACACGATGCAAGGATTGTATATGTCCGATATTAGAACCCTTGGCGAGTTCATTGTCGAGAATCAGCACGACTTCCCCCATGCCAGCGGTGAACTCTCTTCTCTGTTGGGTTCCATTAAACTGGCGGCCAAAATCGTCAACCGTGAAATCAATAAAGCAGGTCTGGTTGATATTACCGGCGATGTCGGCAGCGAAAACGTTCAGGGTGAAGCCCAGAAAAAACTGGATGTGTATGCCAACGAGAAATTCAAGGCTGCACTGGAAGCCCGCGGCCAGGTGTGCGGCGTGGCGAGTGAAGAAGAAGACGAACTGGTTGTCTTCAATAAAGAACTGAACCGCGAAGCGAAGTACGTGGTGTTAATGGACCCACTGGATGGTTCTTCGAACATTGACGTAAACGTTTCCGTCGGCACAATCTTCTCTATTTACCGTCGGGTTTCCTCCGTTGGCGGCCCTGCAGAAATTGAAGATTTCCTTCAGCCTGGCCACAAGCAGGTTGCTGCCGGTTACATTATTTACGGTTCATCCACCATGCTGGTGTACACCACCGGCAACGGCGTGCACGGTTTCACCTACGACCCGTCTCTGGGCGTGTTCTGCCTGTCACACGAGAACATGACCATTCCGGAAGATGGCCGGATTTACTCAATCAACGAAGGAAACTACATCCGTTTCCCGCAAGGCGTGAAAAAGTACATCAAATACTGCCAGGAGAATGTGCCGGAAGATGATCGTCCGTACACCTCCCGCTATATCGGTTCTCTGGTCGCGGATTTCCACCGCAACCTGCTCAAAGGGGGGATTTATCTCTACCCGAGCACGGCCACGCACCCGAACGGCAAGCTCCGCCTGCTGTACGAGTGCAACCCGATGGCCTTCCTGATTGAACAGGCCGGCGGTGTCGCCTCGGATGGTCAAAACCGGATTATGGAGATCAAACCGACTGAACTGCACCAACGCGTGCCTTTCTTTGTCGGTTCAACCAAGATGGTCCAGAAAGTGGAAAGCTTCCTGAAAGAATTCCCTGACGCCGAATAATTCAGCCCGTGCCCGGCTCCCTCAGCCGGGCATTCTTCCCTGCTGACCGCCCCGCAAGTTCCCGAAACGTCTTAGAAGCTGTTTTTTTCACAGCGAGTCGTTATAATTCCCGGCGATAAAATCATCTGAAAACTATCAAGGAATTCATCATGAGCCTGAACAACGTCCCTGCAGGTAAAGAACTGCCAGAAGACATCTACGTTGTCATCGAAATCCCGGCAAACGCTGATCCAATCAAATACGAAGTCGACAAAGACTCTGGCGCGGTATTCGTAGACCGTTTCATGTCTGCACCAATGTTCTACCCATGTAACTACGGTTACGTGAACAACACACTGTCTCTGGACGGTGACCCGGTTGACGTACTGGTTCCGACCCCATACCCGCTGCTGCCAGGCTCTGTGATCCGCTGCCGTCCGGTTGGTGTTCTGAAGATGACTGACGAGTCTGGTGAAGATGCGAAAGTTGTTGCCGTTCCTCACAGCAAGCTGACCAAAGAATACGATCACATCAAAGATGTGAACGATCTGCCAGAACTGCTGAAAGCACAAATCACACACTTCTTCGAGCGTTACAAAGAGCTGGAATCTGGTAAGTGGGTGAAAGTTGAAGGCTGGGCTGACGTTGAAGCAGCAAAAGCTGAAATCATGGCATCTTACGAGCGCGCTCAGGAAAAATAACTCCCGCGGTCGAAAGTCCATAAAAAAACGCTCCTCAGGGAGCGTTTTTTGTTTCCGGAGTCTGTCGTTCAGCCCAGGCGACCCAGTCACCTTCCGGGATGAGTAGTGAACGGCCAAGCGGCTGCAAATACAGGTAAATCCAGGCCTCACCATAGGGCGTTAGGACACGCTCACGACAGTATTCTTCTCCCAGCCCTTCCAGAATATCCAGTTCACGAAAGGTTCCGGCATCCACGTCATAGACTTCACCGTGTACTGCAACATCAGCAGTGTCCTGCCTTAATGCCGCCGGATAAGGCCCAAGATCATACATCGCAAATCCGGGCAGCTGACAGGCGCCGCGAAATACTGCCGTCGCCATCAGGCCGTGATTCGACTGATACCGACGAAGACTGCCATAGACAAACACCCGAGTGTACACGTCCAAACATCCTTTCTGGTTAATTAAACTCAAACTGATACAGCAGATCGACTGCACTCTCAAGCCCGGACACCGCTTCGACATACAAGTCCTGCAACAGTTTATACCGGATTGTAAACTCGCCGATCGGGTTAAATATCCCCACGCCGTATTTTACTTGCAGTCCCGGATAAATATAACCACTGATGGTGACCTGAGAATCATCTCCGGCACCGGCGGTATCCAGCGTTAAATCCTGTACACCGAAAGCCTCGCCGACATTGCCGACCAGCTGGCTGCTGCGCGACAGCCCCATACTGATCAGTGCGGTGGTCATCGCACCGCCGCCTTCGGGTGATTCGCTGTCGAGGTTACGCCCGCGCAGGATGTAAGACAGCGCATTCTGCTGAGGCATCGCCGGATCAGAGAAAATATCGACCCGAGGCTCATCCGCCGGGCCGGTCACCCGGATCCCTGCTGTGACTTCATCTTCAATATTGTTCGGATTGCGGATTGCTTCAACCGACAGGTAAGGCTGATCCGCTGGGCCATTGAAAGTGATCAGGCCTTTGCGGATCACCAGCTCCTGCCCAAAGGCGCGGTAAGTCCCGTCATCCACCTTAATTTCACCATAAACCAAAGGCGTTTTGTCCTGCTGGTTCACTTTGAGATTGCCCGACAGGCCCGCATCAAGACCGAAGGCTGACAACCTGACATCCGGGCCAATCCGGACCATCACGTTGGTTTTAATCTCAAAGGGCACCTTAGTGTCAGTTTCTATCGGCTTGAGATCATCCGTCAGCAAAATTTCATCATCCGAAACCTGCACTGCCGATTCCGGCAGACGATCAACCGTGATCCGCCCCCACGGAATGATCACGTTCCCGCTGATCTCTGCCATTTTCGGTGCAGCGCTGATCTTGAGATCGGGCGAGACCTTCATGGAAATCATCGGAGGGACATTCACTTCCAGTTCGCGACCGTTCACTTTAAGATTCGTGCTCCAGCTCGCCATATCCGCCCAGTTTGCATCCCCCTGCAACAGCAACTGGCCATCCGGTGTATCCAGTTCACCGCGCAGCAGCGCGCTGTATCCGTTAAAGTTTGCGACAATCTCTCCGCGATCGAGATCCAGCGGGACTTTTCGGCCAATCGCTTTCAGCTGGGAGATTTTAAAAATTCCCTGAACCTGCGGATGCAAAATCGGCCCGCTCAGCGTCAGGTTTGTATCAACCTGACCGCCGAAGGTGTGATAATCAGCCACCAGTGGCTGCAGGAAGTCCAGCCGGAAAGCATCCAGCTTCACCGCAGCATCCAGTTGCTGCTCACCACTCAATTGAGTAATGCGTGCATTCCCGGACAGATCACCGTTATCTTTCACTGCCACCAGCCAGTCTGCGGTCAGCACATCATTGCGCATGTCGGCGTTCAGAGTGATCTGATCCCACCCGATGGTCATCCCCGGTTCATCCGCCGCGGCCTGCTGCCGCACGCCGCCTGCAGGCAATCTGACCTGCGCCTGCAGCACTGGTGGCTGCTGAGGAGACCAGCTTACGTTTGCCGTTGCGTTCAGTTCTCCGTCCAGCTTCAGCTCCGGCGGCAGGAATGGTTTCAGAATCGCAAAGCCAAACTGATTGATCGAAAGTGCAGCCTGTCCCCGGGCCCCGGCTTGCAGCGGCTGGCTCAGGCAGACGGATGCTTTATCCTGTCCCCAGCAATGGGCAGCAACCGTCACATTTTGCTGACTCAAATTATAAGCCAGCGCCGTGGGTTGATTCAGGCGCCACGGCCCCACCGATGTCTCCAGGCTACCGCGCTGCAGTAATCCCTGCCAGCCCTGTTGCCGATCCAGACTGCCGCGTACAGCCAGTGACGTACTGACCGGCTCACCATCCAGCGTCAACGTCAGCGTGTGCTGCGCTTCGGTTCCCTGAAACAGAATATCCAGCTTTTTCAGCTTGGCCGCATCCTGATAGCTGCCTTCCTGTGCCGTCAGATGTATATCTGCGGCCAGTGTGGGTAAGGGCGTGACCCGTCCTTTCAATTTCAGGCTCTTCAGCTGTGCCAGATCCTGCCAACCCAGCGCCTGCCCCGTCAGATCCAGGTCAACCGCCGGTTCTGACATTTTACCGCTCAGTATCAGATTGCCGTTTACCCGTCCCCGCAGGCCGGGCACGGACTGCGCCAGATCCGGCGCCTTGACCGTCGCCGACAGATTCCAGTTTTCCTTCAGACTTCCCTGCGCGCTCAGACCGTTGGGACCGTGCTTTAACGTCAGCCCCTGTGTCACCAGTTCAAACGCTCCCTTCCCGCTTTCGTCACCGGCATCCAGCTGACCGGCAAGATTGAACGGCTGGCCAATCACTTCCCCGTCGATATTCAGCTCAGGCAATTTCACATACCATCCGCCCTGTGCCGTTAAACCACCCGATGTGCGCAGCCTGCCGCTCAGTTTTCCCTCTGCTTGCGGCCACTCCAGCCCCGGCTGGATATCGGTCAGGTTCAGTTGCCCCTGCCAGTTCACAAGCTTTGCCCAGCTCGCCTGTGCATTGCCTGAAACCTGCCCGCCCAGAGTATTCACCGTCAGGTTTTCCAAATCGACATCGTCCAGGGTCCCTTTCCCTTGCAGATTCACATCGATTGCCGGCATTGGCTCGCCGTCTGCCTTGGTTTTCACCGTAAAGGCGTAACCATTCAGATCACCTTTGGCATTAATCGCCGTATCCTGAGCCACAAACTCCGGTTTATCATCGAGCGGCCACTGTAAGTTATTGCTCACTACATTGATGTCAAACGGCAGGTCTGCATCCAGCGGAGAAAGGGTTCCCTTTAGTTTGGCATCGAGCCGCCCCGTCAGCGCCAGGTCCAGTGCCAGCTTCGCCAGCGAACCGGAAGCTGCCAGCTTCACGTGATGTCCCTGCACCGGCTCCATGGCGATTTCTGACGTTGCCTTCAGGGTAAGCGGGTACTCACCTTTAAGTTCAGCTTCCCCGTTCACATCCAGGGTCGCCTGAGGAACATCCACATAGAGCCGCGTCAGTGTGACCTGGCTTTTGTCCGCCTCAGCCACCAGCTCCAGCGTATTGACCTTCTGGGGAGTCTTGCCTTCCAGCAGGAAGTCTTTCACTGTAAAACGCTCAATGGTGACTTTCAGCGGCAATACCACATCCGGCAGTACAATCGACTCCCGTTTCGTCTGGGTGTATGCCTCCGCAACATCTTCGGCCTGTGCCTGAGTCTGCTCCTGAATTTCCTTTTCTGCCGGAGGTGCCAGATTCAGGGCAATCCCTTCCCAGTCCGTTGGCTTCAGGGTCAGATGGCTGCCGGTCATGGTTGCAGCCGAGCTGAAATGCTGCCAGCGGGCCCGATTCCCGAGAATATTCAGCTGAATATCATCCAGCGTGAGCCGCTCCAGCCGGACTGGCACCGGGAGTGCAATCTCCGTCAGCGGTTCACTGGGTTCGGGGGCTTCATCTGTCGTCGGTGGTAAGGCTGACATCACAAAGTCCAGCCCGCTCAGCGTCAGTTCACGGATACAGAGTTCAGGGATCGGCAAACAATCATCGTTGATGTTCAGTGTCAGCCGTTCACTACTCAGCGTCATCAGCTCATCCTGATAGCGCACCCCATTGAGGGTAAAGCCTTTGAGCAGCGCTCCGGAACTGTCTCTGACGGATAAGGCCGGCACAAACTTTTGCGCCCCCCACAGTGCGAGCCTCACCCCGGCATGGCTATAGAGCAGCGCCCACAGCAATAAGGTCAGCAGCATCACCAAGGTCAGCAGCCCCAGGGACAGTCTTTTTAACCAGCTCATAATTCAGGCCCCAGAACGAAGTGAAGTTGGAAACGCTCGTCTGGCTTGTCGAGCCCCCAGGCAAAATCCAGTCGGATCGGCCCGACCGGCGAAGCCCAGCGGATCCCAAAACCAGCACCGGCCTGCCAGTCCGGATTTTCTATCCAGGAGGCGCCGTAATCATAGAACAGTGCCCCCCACCAGTTCCCGGTCAGGCGGTACTGGTATTCCAGCGTCGAAGCAAGCATGTTTTCACCACCGGTTTGCTTGCCTTCACTGTCATGTGGCGAAATAGACTCGTAGTGATAGCCTCGTAAACTGTTATCGCCACCGATGAAAAAGCGCATAGACGGCGGAATATCTTCCAGCGCATCAGACCAGATTGTCCCGGCATCCAGCCGGGCCAGAAAACGGTGATCGGCCGCATAAGAACGGATCCAGGCACTCCGGCCTCTCAGCTTCACCAAACGGTGATCTGAACCAAACGCCGGATCGGAATATTCGAGCTGAAGCAGTTGCTTGTCGCCCCAGGTTGGCCAGCTGCCGCCCCGCAAGCGGGTACGGGACACGCTCAAGCCCGGGATCACCATAAATGACGTGCCTTGCTCAAACTCACCCTGACGATAATCCTCATACAGCAGACGCACGGAGGCTACGCCATTCCAGGCATGATCAAACCGCCAGTGCCGCTCAACACCAAAGTGATATTCCGTGCTGATCGTGTCGTGGTTATCGACATATCGAATCGCCCCGATTAACTGGTAGTAATCTTCAAGGACGTTATCGAGCGGAATTTTATACGTTGCCTGGACCTTGGGCTGGATCTTGGAAATTTCGGTACGGACATCCAGGCTGTGGCCTGCACTGTTGATCCAGGGTTTTCGCCAGTTGAACTTCAGGCGCGCGCCAACATCGGTTGAATAACCGATACCTGTCTCGATTTTATTTTTGACCTCGGGCCTGAGATCAACCCGGATCGGGACAGTCCCCTCGCCGAGTTCGTTCACATCACCGCCCACGAAAATAGAGGAAAACCAGCCCACGGTAGACAAACGCTGGTTATATTCGCCCACTTTAGACACCAGATAGTAGTCCCCCTCTTCAAACGGAGAAAGCGAACGGACCTTGTGTTCATCGATCTGGCTGCCGGTAATATCAATTTCCCCGAACTTGTAACGCCGGCCGGAATCAAATTCGATATGAATAAAGGCCTGATTACGGCCCGGAGCGACTTCCAGCCGGCTGCTCTTCAGCTTGGCGTCAAAATACCCTTTGCGCAGCGCCAGGCTCTCCAGGCTGGATTTGAAAGCATCATACTTGCCGTGGTTCAGGGTTCGTCCCTTTTCTAACCGGCTGTCCCGCTTCAGGACAAAAAAATCCAGATCGTCTGCCGCTTCGCCCGTGATCCGGATGTCACTGACAGCAATTTGTGTTTTCGGGCCTGGCTCTACCTGCACCGTCAGCGTGCTGTCCTGCCCGTTCTCTTCCAGACTGTACGTCAACACCGGCTGATAACGCCCCAGAGCTTTCAGTGCCGTACGGATCTCAGTTTCCAGCTGGCTTCTGAAACGCAAAGACGGACTGTAATCTTCCTTCGGAATAGCAGCGACATAGATATCGACATTTTTCTTCAGACTGCCGCTCAGCCCGGTAATATTGAGCCCCATATCTGCCCTGACAGGCAAAGTCACCACGAATACAGCAACTGTTAACAAACAGCGCCGAAACAAAGTCATCATTCTTATTTGTCTTCACTTATTAGAATGTTATTAGATTGCGCGCATATTTTATTCTGACAAGAGCCGAGGCAAAGTGCCAACCCTAAAGACAAAAAGAAAACAATCGGGTCCGCACCGGTCTGTTGATCAAGCGGAAAAAAACGGCGCTATTGATTGTCAGCCGCGAATCCTCTACTTTTTGCCTTATTAACCGTGTAATTAGGAACCCCACATCATGGATAAACAGCAGATGATCTCACCGGAATCGGCCCTGCCAGGCCGTTCTACGCCACTGATTCCGTCTGAGCCGCATGCGCTCTTCGGCACTCAGCTTGATGCACCTGTGCCGACAGGCATGGAAGAAGTTGTACTCGGCATGGGATGCTTCTGGGGGGCTGAACGCATGTTCTGGCGCCAGCCGGGTGTTCTCAACACAGCTGTCGGTTACAGCGGTGGTTTCACGCCGAATCCGACCTATCAGGAAGTGTGTACCGGCCAGACCGGCCATACTGAAGTGGTACGTGTCGTTTACGACCCGTCACAAACGTCGCTGGAACGCCTGCTTGCCCAGTTTTGGGAAAATCATGACCCAACACAGGGCATGCGTCAGGGCAATGACATCGGCACACAGTACCGTTCGGTCATCTACACCACCAGCGACAGCCAGCAGGCCGAAGCCGAAAACAGCAAAGCCAGATATCAAAATGCATTGCAGAACAATAACCGGGATGCACTGATCACCACAGAGATCCAACCGGCACCCGAGTTTTTCTTTGCTGAGGATTACCATCAGCAATATCTGGAAAAAAATCCTCAGGGATACTGTGGCCTGGGTGGAACAGGGATCTGCCTGCCTCCGCAATAACCATCATCCGCTGCGCCAGACCCGCTCTGGCGCTAGCTGGTATAACTGGCGGCTGCCAGAACCTGGATCTCCCGGTTTACTTCAGACAAGACGTTCAATGCCTTTTTATCCCGGTTTAAGGGCGGCAGTAAGCGTCCGCAGTCAAATTCGAATGCGCCGACACCGACGATAAACAGACGGCCGCGAAAGTAATTTTTCACGTATCGTGCAATTTGGTTTGGACGATAGTGTTTAAATATTTTCAGCATCATATCCCTCAACTCCCTGAACCTTTGATCCTGAGTAGACAAAAAAGTTGCATTAGCGATGTCAAATATATGCAAAAGGCTTGCCACGATTTTCTGCTTTTACTTCAGACCAAATGCTCAACAACGCCCAACTGTAGGATAAAAATGTTCAGCCTGCGCAATCCATTTTCAAGAAATCACATTTTTATCAGCAGACCGGAAAAACAGTGACCCGCTTCAAGGTTAACAATCTGGTTCTACCAGTTAACAAAAACTCAACTAAGATAAGGCAGCACAATCATAAAGAAGGAACAACCTACATGAAAATGAAGTCATTGATCGCAATTTGCGCATTTCTGCCTGCACTCGCATTTCAGGCTCAGGCCCACAATCTGACCGTCGGTCAGCCGCTGCCCAGCACCAGTGTCTCGGAACAGGGAGAGCTGATTTTAAACGGTGACGATATTGCCTATCAGCCATGGCAGTCCAGCCAGCTGACCGGCAAAGTCAGGGTGATCCAGGCCATTGCCGGGCGCAGTTCCGCCAAAGCTCTGAATGCTCCGATGATCGAAGCGATCAAAGCTGCCAATTTGCCTCATGATCAATACCAGACCACAACGATCATCAATCAGGATGATGCCATCTGGGGCACGGGCGGTTTCGTGAAATCCTCTGCTGAAGACAGCAAGAAAGAATTTTCCTGGTCATCTATTGTTCTGGATGCCAACGGTAAGGTCCGCTCACGCTGGGCACTGGAAGAAGAAAGTTCAGCCATTATCGTGCTGGATCAGGCTGGTAAAGTTGTATACGTCAAAGACGGACAGCTGAGTGACAGCGACATTCAGCAGGCAATGTCAAAAATTCAGTCCCTGCTGTAATCAGTCTTTCGGGAAAGGATGTAATGATATATTATTACATCCTTTCTCAGGAGTGACAGGGACAGACAGTTGCGTTATCCATTCGAGAGTGTATGGCACAAAGGGTTACTGGCCCTGCTCTTCAGCCTGTTCATTCTGACAACTCCTGTTCAGATCCTCCACGATCTCAGTGCCCTGAGTGATACACAGCATTCAGAGTTCGACTGCCCATACTGCCATGCAGCGCCTGCCGGTTTGCTCAGTTATGTGCATGCCATCCCGACACAGACATTCACCGCAGCGCCAGACATCCCCCCCGCTTTCAGCCGGGTCGATTGGCTGAGCCCTCCGCCGTCCGCCCGTGACCCGCCCATCCGCTTCCGATAAATCTTGAACATACATCATCTTTTTTTATTGGGAGTTTTACATGAATACTCAACATTTTCGTGCGGCCTCATGGCTGCTGGTTTCGGCTGCCGCTTTTTCCGGCGCCTCTCAGGCTCACACTCAGCATGAAGCCCATGTTCATGGCCAGGTTGAACTGAACATTGCACAGGACGGCAATGACCTGCTCATTGAATTCACAGCACCTGCAGCCGATATCGTGGGATTTGAACATCCGCCGCAGACTGAACAGGACCAGTCGATACTGAAACAGGCTCTGCAAACACTGAATCAACCAACCCTGCTGTTCAACCTCAATACAACAGCAGGCTGTCATCTGCATGAAAGCCATGTCTCTGACACCTTATCGGGTCATTCCGAGACAGCACACGAGCACCACCACGAACATGAGCATGAGCATGAGCATGAAAAACACGATCATCATGATCACGAAAATCACAATGAACATGCCGGGTTCAGCGCCCAATATACTTTCCGTTGCGACACCATCAGTAAGTTGAAATCGCTTCATCTTGCCTGGTTCACAGCCTTCCCGGCGACAGAGAACATTCAGGTTCAGGCCATTACCGAAAGAGGACAGCAGGCAGCCACGCTTCAGGCAACGCAGCCTGTCTTCCGTTTCTGAGTCTCAGCCACCTGAAGGGAGGGGGCCATCCCCCTCCCCGGAGAACATCATGACTGTCATGCAACTGAACCAAGTTCGCTTTCGTTGGCCCGGGCAGCAAAGCGACATCCTGAACATTGACTCGCTGTCCCTGGCACCGGGGGAGAAGACCTTTCTGAAAGGTCCCAGCGGCAGCGGAAAGTCCACTTTACTTAGTCTTCTGGCTGGCATACATCAGCCCCAGACCGGTCATATCCGGCTACTGAACCACCCGTTCAGCGCGCTATCGGCTTCCAAAAGAGATCAACGCCGGGCCGATCATATCGGGTACATTTTTCAGCAATTTAACCTGCTCCCTTATCTCTCGGTTGTGGATAACGTCCTGCTGCCCTGCCATTTTTCCTCACTCAGAAAGAAAAATGCCGGACAGCCCGAGCGTGAAGCAAAGCGGCTGCTCAGTGCACTCCAGTTACCGGACGAATGCCTGTCTCGACAGGTCAGTCAGCTCAGTATCGGCCAGCAGCAGCGCGTGGCCGCCGCCAGGGCCCTGATTGGCCGTCCGGCGCTGCTGATTGCAGATGAGCCGACCTCAGCGCTGGATCACGAGAACCGAAATCACTTTATCAAACTGATCATGGATGAATGCGAACACGCCGGCACCAGCCTGTTTTTTGTCAGCCATGATCCCACGCTGACTGATGGCTTTGATCAGATTCTCAGCCTGACGGAACTGAATCAATGCAAGTCAGGAGAATGCATATGAAAGCCCTGATTCTTCTTGCCTGGCAGAGCCTGCGTAACCGAAAAACGACAGCCATGCTGACCGTGCTGACGGTTGCGATTTCCACAACCTTACTACTTGGGGTGGAAAAAGTACGTACACAGGCAAAAGCCAGCTTTGCACACACCATTTCAGGTACAGACCTCATTGTCGGTGCTCGTTCCGGGCAAGTGAACCTGCTGCTTTACTCGGTATTCCGTATTGGAAACGCCACCAACAATATCGACTGGCAGAGTTTTCAGACCCTGCGCCAGCAAAAAGCCGTCAAATGGGCAATTCCGATTTCTCTCGGAGATTCCCACCGCGGCTTTCGGGTGATCGGAACCAATCAGGATTACTTCCGACACTATCAATACGGAAACCGGCAACATCTGCAATTTCAGCAGGGCGCTGCTTTTCACGGACTCTTTGAGACAGTCATCGGCGCAGAGGTTGCCCGAAAACTCGGCTACAAAATTGGGGATGCCATTATTGTTGCCCATGGTATCAGCGACCAGGCGTTTACCCGTCATGACAAGCTGCCTTTCACAATCACCGGAATTCTGGCGCCGACAGGTACACCCGTGGATCGCAGCGTGCATGTCTCACTGGCAGCCATTGAAGCGATTCATGTGGGCTGGGAATCCGGTACCCGTCTGGGTCATACGCCTGACTCTGAAACGCTGAGCCATCATCAGTTTCAGCCGCAGCAAATTACGGCAGTGCTCCTGGGACTGAACTCTAAGATTCAGACCTTTACCTTACAGCGCTTTATCAATACCTTCGCCGGGGAACCCTTAAGTGCCATTATGCCCGGTGTCGCGCTGCATGAACTCTGGGGAATGATGTCTGTTGCTGAGCAGGCTCTCTTGGTGATCTCCGCCTTTGTGGTCATTGCAGGGCTGCTGGGGATGCTGTCCAGCCTGCTGACCAGCCTGAACGAAAGACGCCGGGAAATGGCAATTCTGAGGGCGACGGGAGCCCGACCGGGCTGGATTGCCGGACTCCTGTTTCTCGAAGCAACCACTCTGACACTGATCGGCATTCTGGCCGGAACCATTGCACTCTATGGCGGGCTCTGGCTGAGTCACGAATGGCTGCTTGATACATTTGGCTTATTCCTGCCTTTGACGGCACCGACGCCGTATGAATGGGGATTAGCGGGCATGATATTAGTCGCCGGCATGCTGACAAGCTTACTCCCGGCCTTGCGTGCTTATCATCTCTCACTGGCCGACGGCATGACCATTCGAATTTAAAAGGAAATCACCATGAAATACTGGATCGTTTTACTGTGCTGCTGGTTTTCATTCACAGCAACTGCAAAAGATACACTGACGCTGGACTGGATAGATCTGATCCCGGTAAAAGAAAGGAAGTTGTTTGACCAAAAAGGTATGCCGAACATCTCGCATGAGAACACTCAGAGCGCGCTGCAGCAACACATTGGCTCAGTACGATCTGAGCTGGATGGCAGTCTGGTCAAGATCCCTGGTTTCGTTATTCCGCTGGAAGGAGATGAGAATACGGTTACGGAATTCCTGTTGGTGCCTTACTTCGGCGCCTGTATTCATGTACCGCCGCCGCCGCCAAACCAGATTATCTATGTGAAATTTCCCAAAGGCGCACCAGTACAGCAACTCTGGGATGTGGTGTACGTGACAGGAAAACTGAAAGTGCAAACCGTAGAGCATGAGATCGCTGAAACAGGTTACCTGCTCAACGGGACAATAATAGAAGCATACGACGATGAAGGATAAGTAGTATCCTCACTGAACTGGCTTACCTTACACATGGGATGCAAGGTAGGCCAGGATCATGACATATCCGAGTAGTAACAAAATATCTGTTATACGCTTACTGTTCTTTTTCGTCATCAGCCCCTCCTTGATAGCACAGCTTCATCACACCGGGCGATTAACAAATTTAACCACTGATTAACACAAAAGTCACGCCTCTTGCTAAAGATTACGATCGAATGTAAAAACTATATGGATTGCAGCAGGGAGTGAACGTCGGATGAGCACTGATAATCAGGCCAGTGTCCAGCCAGTACAAGTCGTACCGGCATCAGAAAAGAACAGTAATCAAAAAAGCTCTGTACGAAGCAGCCGTTTTCGAATTCAGTCAATCGCACGGCATCATGTCGTGGGAGCTCAGATCGACGAAGATCATGAGAAGACGCTTCAGGAACGGACCGAAAGTCGTCATCAAAAGCTGCAACAGCGCCAGCAGCAGAATCTGGAACGCATCTTTAAACTTAGCTATGACAGTTGCCTGGACGAAACCGCGGGCGAACCGGATCCGGACTGGATCCATCTTTTTATGACCATAGCACAAGATATTTTCAGCCCGCCAATGCAGAAACTTTGGAGCCGGATTCTCCGTCAGGAAGTCCTCGCACCAGGTTCGATCTCCCTGAAAACCATGCTGACCCTCAAGCAAATGACCCAGCGAGACGCTCAATTGTTTCGCCGCGCTTGTATGCTCACGTGTCATTTTGGCCAAGATCACAGCAAGAAACTGCTCACCGGCATCAAATACAAAACGGGTTTATTTCGCCAGCTGAAAAGCCCGTCGATCGATAAGCTTAACCTGGGCTATTATCAGCTGCCCTACTCCCATTTACTGGAATTAATCGGGTTAGGTCTGGTCTTGAATACGGAACTTGAGTCCGGGAAACTCCAAAATGATGTCGCCTTGCACTTTCACTACCAAGGCAGTGATTATCAGCTGCAGCCAGCTACAACGACCCTCAGCCTGCTCTATTATCGCCTGACCCCCGTTGGTCAGGAGATAGCACAATTATTGGGGAATCACCGCCATGATGAATACAAAAGCAATCTGACGGAATTGCTGAACAAGCACTTTATCGTCACCAGTGATGCTTCCTCTAGTCATGTGATCTGAATTTTCACACCTCCTCACAACAAGCAGACCTGCTCACGGCTCTCGACTGAGCAGGTCGCAATCACATCACATTCCAGAGGAATGTACAGCTGATCATCTCCCCCCACTTTCATCCCTTCGCAAACGGTATTGATAGAAAGCACTTGGATGCGCTTATTCTTGGTCTACTACTTGGCTTCACACTGATTTACAGCCAGTTAGATGGCATATCGAACGTATCCAACGAAACAAACGAGCAAGAACACTCATCAAGCCGCTTGTAAGTTATCCTGACACAATTCATTCTTTATAAAGCAGAACCAACTCGTCATAACAGTGACGTTATGAACTTTGAGCAAACACAAAAGATTGCCACGTGAAGATCGCTTCTTTATCAAGGTTTCAGATGTACTTGGCCGGAGTTCTTTCGTCGAAGGATGAACATCAAGTTCTGATCGCCAAAAGCTCAGCTTTGGGTCGGAGGTGAGCCTCCTGAGACTCTGGACTCTGAAATGAATGGGGGAACGCCTAGGATCTCACACAACCGGGAGGCGTCCGGCCGAAGGACAGATATCAAATCCCCAACGTAAAAAAGCCCCACTCTTTCGACGGGGACGCCTAGTCTGAGGCTTTTCGTCAGTGAGAAATTATCAGAACCCTGAATAGCAAAAGACCCAGTCATTGCTGACTGGGTTTCTCTAAGAAGTGGCGGAGCGGACGGGACTCGAACCCGCGACCCCCGGCGTGACAGGCCGG